>CAYTDF010000681.1:0-3353 GCA_964436365.1 uncultured bacterium
CCTTGCGTCTGGCGTGGCCGCCAGACCGCCGGAAGGCTTTCACGAGCGCTCGCGACTTGGGTCTTGGCGTGACTGCCCACGCCGGGGAACTGGAGGGACCGGACTCGATTCGGGCCGCACTGGGAAGCCTGGGTGTGAAGAGAATCGACCACGGTGTTCGAGCCATCGAAGATGCAAACCTGGTGAGGAGACTCGCCGACGAGGGGATTGTGTTGAATCTGTGCCCGACGAGCAACTTCCGGCTTGGCGTCGTTCAAGACCCGTCCTCATACCCGCTTCGCTCTTTCTTGGATGCCGGTATATCCATCACCATCGGGAGCGACGACCCCGCGTTCTTTGAAACAACACTTACGAACGAGCTGGAATTGGCGGTCTTGTGCCTGGGTTTGTGCCCGTCTGAAATCATCGATGCTCAGCGTCAAGCAATCCATGCATCTTTTCTCACTGACGAACGGCGCAACGATCTCTTGGCCCGCTTTGAGGCTCGGCACGCAGAGACAGGCGCGCCACCGTCTGTAAGTCTTCCCGATTAGGCCGTGTGGGCGCTAACCTGAAAGATGGTTTATAACTTAGACGGACTTCTTAAGGCCGCGCTTCGCGAGGATGTCGGATCGGGTGATGTGACTAGTGCGGCGATCGAGCCCCTTCAGAGTGCCTCCCGCGCCCGAGTGATCGCCAAAGCGCCCGGGGTGGTTTGCGGTACCGATGTGGCCGCTCGTGTGTTCCAACTTTGTGACGAGCGTATCGAGACATCTCAGTATTGCCGGGACGGTGATTTTGTAGACGTGGGCAGTGTTCTGCTGCACCTAAGCGGTCCGGCGCGGAGTGTTCTCTCCGCGGAGCGTGTGGCGCTGAACATCCTGGGAAGACTCTGCGGAATTGCGACAATGACGAGGAAATTCGTCGATGCCGCGGGTCCCGACGGTCCCCGAATCTTGGATACGCGCAAGATCATGCCCCTGTGGCGAGATCTGGCCAAACGCGCGGTGAGGACTGGGGGCGGCTATAACCACCGGAATGGTCTGTACGATATGGTCTTGCTCAAGGAGAACCACCTCATTGCGGCTGGGGGAATCACGCGGGCCGTGGAGGAAGTTCGGCAGCGCTACGGACGTCGGTACATCGTCGAAACGGAGACAACGTGTTTGGCTGAGGTGGAGGAGGCGCTCGAAGCGGGCGTCGACAAGATCATGCTCGACAACATGTCGCTCGACGAGATGCGTGAGGCCGTGAAACGGGTTCAGGGACGGGTCATTCTCGAAGCTTCGGGTAATGTTTCGATCGAGCGGATGCCCGCACTGGCCAAGCTCGGTGTCGACGAGATATCGATCGGCGCGCTGACGCACTCCTCACCGGACCTCGATATCTCTCTGCTCTTCCTTCGCGAGTAGATTCCTCCTAGCGCAGGATAGGCATTCAAGAACCTCTATACGCCCTGCCCCGCTTCCAAGCCCAGCGAAACCGGGAGCACACCGTCACGAGCCCGAAGCCACTCGAGATACGTACGATCCACTCCGGAGAGCGCGCAGCCCCCAGGCGCTAGGTCAATGAGCCGCTCCAGAATATGCGTGCAGAAGACCTCGCTCGCGTGTACTCCATCGAGCATATAGTCATCCGGTAGTCCTATGTCCGCCGGAGATTTGACGGAGAGAGACCGCACTCCAATGGCCGCGAGTTTCTGGGGGAGAACGCTGTGATAAGCATTCCACCAGCGTTTCAATTCCGGCGATGCAACAAATAATGCCTGCATCTCATTTGAGACGGGTGGGAGAAGAACCAGCACGACTGTGCCGCGGGCCTGTAACGAGCGTAGCGCTCCCAAGAGCTCGTCGACTTGCGCCGAATCGAGCTCTTGGATCGGCGTGAACGGAAACTGCCCATCTCGCAGCATGTCGGTGATCAGAGGATTCCCGCGGTCTTTATAGATCGGGTGCTGCCGATATTCATCGACAATCCACCGCTGGTGGTATGAACTCCCATCAAGCCGGAACCCGTTGCCCTCCAGACCGCCCAAGCCGATCCCGCGATAGCCCTCGTCGGTTTGTGGCAGAGGCGTTCCGTAGCGCCAAAGTCCCTTCGGCAGCGATGGCTGTCGCAGCCAATCCCGCAGCCCAACGACCCGTGCAACCGCCTGAGTTACGTCATCCTCCAACTCGCGGTTGGGATTCATCGAGGCCGCCCATTCGGGGCGCATCCACCAGATATCCACGCCGAGAATCAGAACCTTCGGTCTCGGCGCGCCCCCCGTTTCGACCAGTTCCGCGTATTCGGCAACTTCCTCAACGCTCGCCGCTAAGCCGCCCGCGTTGTAGAAGCGCTCTTCCATGGGTCTGAACATCAGGTCGCGAAACTGCATCACCCGCGAGCTCCCCAGGGTTACGATCTCTGGCTGGCGCACTTTCATCATTTCCAGTTTGTAGACCCGAAACGCCTGGGAGAGAATCTTGCGGCCGAAAAGCGCGTTCTCATCCTGGCTCTGCTCGGCGACGACCCACGATATTGGCCACCCCTCGCCGGTTCGCCACAAAACAACCTCCCAGGAAGACAGAAGGATGACGATCGGTACGACGAATATCGCCACCCGCCGCGCGAGTCGCCAAGCCATTCGGCAATCGGAGCCGTCGCTAGAACTGGAAATAGATGAAGGGCACATAGTGAAAATTCCCAAACCAGAAAATCGATGCGATGAGAAGGTAGTAGATTATCCACCGCACGCTCACCGGTGCGTTTTCGATCTGTAGGCCGTGCTGTTTGGTGCGTTGAATCCACTCGACAGCGAAAAGGAACGCCGTCAGGAGAAGGTTTCTCTTCCAACTTGCATCCAATCCAGTGATGAGGCTCTCCGCATCTCCGAGCGGGTTGGCGAGGAGGTGTCCGAGGAATCCCACAGCATGACTGAGGGAATCCGCCCGGAAGAAGACCCACGCCAGAAGTGTCAGTGCGAAGGTTATCAGCACAGCGGACAACTCGCGCAGACCGGGGAGCCACCGGTCCTTGGCGGCGACCTCGTCATACCGCCGGTGCTTTTCGACTAACATCAGCGGAACGTAATAGAGGCCGTTGAGTAAACCCCAAACGACGAATGTCCAGTTCGCTCCGTGCCATAAGCCGCTCACGGTGAATGTAACCAGGATGTTGAAGATTCTACGGCTCTTGGGTACACGGCTGCCGCCCATTGAAATGTACACATAGTCGCGAAACCAGGACGACAAAGAGATGTGCCAGCGTCTCCAAAACTCGGCAATGTCGCGTGAGAAGTATGGAAATGCGAAGTTTCGCATCAGCGAGAATCCGAAAAGTCGCGCTGAACCGATAGCGATACAACAGATCGCCGTTCCCCCTCTCCCTTCCTT
>CAYTDF010000682.1:0-2481 GCA_964436365.1 uncultured bacterium
TGACCGGTCCCGTTGAGCGGGAGAGCGATTCGAGTCTATTCGTAAAGCCGTCGAAGACGGAAACGGTCGCGCCCGTGCAGAGCGAATCCGCTCTCATACCCTCCGCGTCGATTGCCAACCCTGCGGTGCCGCTGAAGGAGATTTTTCTTTGGCTTTGGCTTGCGGTATCCGGAATGTTCGTGGTTCGACTTCTCCTTTCGTTGTTGGAAGGCGCTCGGCTTGTGGCGGGCGCTCATCCGCTCGAGGATGAGAAGATCGAGCAGGCGGTGGCGAGCGCGGCCACGGAACTCGACTTGCGTACAGCGCCGGAGGTCTTCCGCTCGAATCGCGTTCGGTGTCCGTTGATCTGGTCCTGGCGACACCGTCCCGCGCTGCTTTTGCCGAGTTCGTACAGCGATCGTTTCGCGTCGCCGGAATGGCGGGGGATCGTGTGCCACGAGATGGCTCACTTGAAGCGCATGGATCATTTCACGCGCCTCTTGGGCGAGATACTGATCTGTATCGTGCCCTGGCATCCGATTGCGTGGTGGGCCAAGTCACGACTGGGTGCGTTGAGTGAGAAAGCGTGTGACGATTGGGCGCTCGCTAACGGTCAATCTCCCACGGATTACGCCCAGCTGATGTTGACGCTCTTGCCTCAAACCAGGCCCGCTCTCGCTTTGGCCTCGGTGACGAGCCACAGGAGCCTGAAAGGACGAATTCGTCATATCCTTCGCAGTACGCGTAGCGATCCCCGGCTGGGCCGAGGGTGGGGATGGGGAGTTACGTTCACTGCGGGATGTCTTGTTGCCGCGATTGCATTTTCCTAAAGTTGTGCGACTTCAGACAGACCGGGGCAGAGCGATCCGAGTTCCGCTGAAGTTTCCACCGGAGTTTCAGCAGACCCAGCCAAGCAGGAACAAGAAGCCGCGATTGCTTCTCTCGAGCGCGCCCTGAAGCGGAAGGGACCCGCTAGCCGCCACGGCGAGGCTTTCGCGCAAGCCATTGAGACCTGCGATACACCCCAGCTTCGACAGGAAGTGAAGGCGTCGATCGACGGGTACAGCGAGCGCTATCCGGGTTCGCCTGTCATCGGCGAGGCGCTCTATGCACTGGGTATGAAGATGTACGATGCAAGAGCGGCGGATCTACACAGTGCCCCCGGGATCTTTCGCCAAGCCCTGCCCCTGCTGAAAGACGAGACCAAGCGAGCCGAGGCCTTCCTTAGACTGACGCACTACGAACAACGGCACGGCGATCCCGGTAAGGCTCTCCAACTCTGTTTGGATTTCGTCGAGACGTTCCACACTGTCGAGGGAGACGGTCTCGAGCGGAACTTCCTAGACCTACTTTACCTTAGCCGAATTCACAAACTTCTGCTGTCCGCCGAGCGCAGCGATGACGCCAAAGCAATTCTGGACGATGTGCGGCGGCGGGTGGCTTTTCCCGAAGAGCCGCTCCGCGTGCCCTATGGACTTGTGAACGCGATCGTCTTGGCGCAGATCGGCGATCCGAACGCCGGTCGAGAGCTCATCGCCAATGAGATCAAACCCACGGCGACGTTGTGGAAAATCCGTGCCACTCTGCTGGAAGCGTATTGTGCGCTTCGCGCGGGGGAGATCGCGGATGGGACGGCACTCGTCGAAGGCTACCTCGCCTCGCCGGACGACGACAAGTGGATTCTCGAAAGTCTCTTCCTGCTCGCGGTGATGTTGCACAACGCCCACCAGCCGAAAGAGAGTCTCCTGGTCTGGGATCTCTTGGACGGAAGTGCGTTGCTGCAAGACCCTGAACGCAAAAAACATCTCTCCCCTGACCGGATTGCCAATTTCTATCAGAGCTATGCCATCGCCAAGGCGGCCAACGGCGACCGCGAGGGGCGGATGGAACTCGAACGCAGGACTTTCGAGGAGTTCCCAGACACCGTAAAGGGCCGTCACGCCGGGTCGTGGTATGCCGTGAAACTGAATCAGCAGGGACGGGAAGAAGAAGCGAAGGCGATCTGCGAACGGATCCTGGAGGTGGACGACCTTTCCGATGCCGCTCGCAAGGCGACCCTGGTCTTGTCCTTGATCGATTTTAAGCACGGCAACAACGACCGTGCGGTGGAGCGTCTGGAGAGGAAGCGCGCGCAGGTGCCGGCTGGGGTGGATGCCAATTACGACAACTGGCTCAAGAACACGGCCGCGTTCATGAAGATGGAAGCCGAGCGAGCCGAGACATCTGAACTTCAGAAACGGGCGGAAGCAAGCCAACGGCAAGGACGTCAGCGGTCCGGTAAAGTCGAAACCGCACCTCCCGCGGAACTGGCTATCGTTGTCGGCCGGGTCACGGAGACGCGTAGCGGCGGCGCTGTGGAAGGAATCCCCGTTACCATCAACGGCAGGGAGTACGCCAAGACCGACGCGGACGGAAACTACCGGATCGAAGGCGCTCCGGTCGGTACGAGTCGTGTGGGGACGCGCAACAAGAACGAGTATCTTGTGCCGCACCGGCAAGGTG
>CAYTDF010000682.1:2491-3343 GCA_964436365.1 uncultured bacterium
TTCAAACCGAAAGCGGCAAGCTCTTGATACCGTCCGGCAAGGTGGGGTTTCTGGATATTATAACTACGTACAATACTCGAAGGTGTTTCTGGAGCCGAGCAAAGAGACGCGGTTGGATATGCAGGCGACTTTTGGGGGACGGATTTCCGGACGTGTGGTCGATGAGTCGGGGCAACCCGTCGCGAAGACGTACATTTGGATCGTGAACCAGCTGGATACCAATACCATCGTGGCGGCACAAACCGGAGAACTGGGCCATTACGAGTCGTTTGCCTTGTTGCCGAATACGTTGCTGGAGTTCTTGGTTTGGAGTGGCGAGGGGCGCGGTAGCTGCCGTCGCACCGCTATCTTGGAGGCCGGGAAGACGCACGAACTCGATTTTGTCTTGGATACGGTAAACGACTATCGGATTGTGGGAACGATCGTGGACGCCGAGGGACGGTGCATTCCGGATTTACGCCTGCGGTGTTCATGGAGAGTCGATCAACGCCTGCGGCGCTGGGATACCACAACGAACGACGCGGGGCAGTACAGTTTCTGCGCTCTCGATCCCAAAACGACCTATACAGTCTACGTCGAGGGACAATCCAGTGGCTACAAGAACGTGCATCAAATCGTTCCGTTCAAAGAGAGCGAGCATCAGGAGATTGCAGACTTCACACTCAGTCAGCCTGCATCGTCACCCTCATCGGCCGCGACCGAATCCAAAACGAGTCAAGACCGAGCGAACGTTCAACTGCCCACCAAGAAGTTCGGAACCCTCGAATTGTCTTGGCCGTTGGTGGACAATTTTCGTATCGCACGGAAGTTCAAACCCCGTGGCGCGGTCGCCTCCCACGGGATCGACCTGGA
>CAYTDF010000683.1:0-2654 GCA_964436365.1 uncultured bacterium
TGAAATGAAGACAGAAGGAGCCGCCTAAAATCAACTAGAAATGGGATTGACTCTGTGGTAACATTGATCGGAGGAGGTGACTGTTATGGTGAGAAAAGGTTTCACGCTTATCGAATTGTTAATTGTGGTCGCGATCATCGGCATTTTGGCGGCAATCGCTGTGCCCAATTTCATGACCGCAAGATTACGGGCGAAATTGGTCGCTCATACAGTGGACCTTCGTAACTTGGAGGAGGCCTTTATCCGATACAAACTTGACTTTCCGGGGCTGCCCCGGCATATCGACGGTCTGTTGGAACGCAGACCGCTCACGACGCCGGTCGCGGATATCAACGATCTCTATTACGATCGTTTCAAACCCCAAGATGCGGGGAAGGACCAGTGGGACGGTCTCATCCACACCGAAGCGGACTGGCTGACACCGATGTACGTTCAACGGGACGCGCCGCGCGTTTGGGAACGACTTCAAAAGTCCGGTGGAAAATACCTGTGGGCTCGTGGACCCGCCACGGGCGCTACTCTCTTCAACTGTGGAAGTGTCTATGATGGGAGTAACGGTATCTTGAGCGATGGCTGCTTTGGCCGTGTTGTCGAGGGGTTCAAGCGGCGATAGCGACGGCATGGCGCGCTATTGGAAGTCATCCCTGTCGCGTGTCCTCTTAAGTCTGCGCGTCACAATCGTCATCAGCATGCCCACGAATGGCCACAGCAAGGCGGCCACAATCGCGAAGCCCACGAACCCAAGTGTAATTTCAACAAAGTCCAAGCGCCTACACCACGTTCTTTAGAAGATATCCCAAAGCTGTTTACCGCTGGATAAGACTTGTACGTTCACCGGACAAGTCATGCGAGAGGCATTCTAGGCTAACTATCCGTCTGTCAATGCTCGTCCCAAACACCAGCCCTGGCGTGAGCTTCCTGTGCTTGAAGGAGCACAGCCCTGGCAAACGCATCGAGAAACCAGATTGGCATCAGAGCGAGTGCCGGTCAAGAACGCGTACCGCCCGTGGTATCGTCCAAAGCACGAACTACCGGGCTATCATCACTCCCACGTCTGACAATGGGCGGACATTTCTCGTGGAGAATCCCTTCACTGGCTCTCTAGATGACGGCGGCTGTCTCGGGTTCATCGTAAAAGAGATACTTTCGCCACTCGATGTGTTGTTCACCCATCAGACGGACCAGATGTAGAAAGGATGGCAGGTGCGGATGTTTTGGAGCACAGCGCAATTCCATACGGGCTTCCTCGGGTGTCCTGTTTCCTTTTTGTCCGTTGCAGGCCCGGCAGGCGGTCACGACATTTCCCCAGGTATCCGTTCCTCCGCGTGAGACGGGGACAACATGGTCGAGTGTCAGCCGGTCCGCGGAGTTCTTCTGCCCGCAGTACTGGCACGTGTTGCCGTCTCTCAGGAAAACGTTCTTTCGACCGAACGGAACCGGGCGGTACGGAATCTGCACGTAGCGCCGCAACCGAATCACAGCCGGAAGCCGTACAGCGGTCGTTGGCGTATGCACCATCATGTTCGAGTCATCGACAGAGTCGGCAACGCCCTTCCACATCAGAACGATCGCGCGTCGAGTTGTACAGATATGAATCGCCTCGTAACTCGAGTTGAGCACGAGCACTTGACGATCGAGCGGCCTATTCATCATAACCTGTACACACATGATCCTGACTCGCAACTGCGCCAAATCCATCTGTCCGTAAACGGCAGACGCTAGATCTATGGCCGTCTATTCACATTTAAGCACGGGGGCGTTCCTGAGAAAAACTCCTGCAGAACGCGCTCGTTCGTGGACTTCAAAGGAAGCCAACCGCGTACAATAAAAATACTATGTTGAACGAATCTGGACGTTTCGTCAATCAAAAAAGACATTAATTTTGGAGCGAACGCTCTCTAGGGCATAGTTCTCACGTCCAGACGTGGTAATGATGATCCGCCGCTACGAGGCAGAATCCCAGTCTCTGGTACCATGAGGATGCCCGGTGATTGTCGAGCATTGTTCTCAACTCGAGGGCCGGTGCGACGGACTTGGCCCACATAATGGCCTCGTCCATCAACGCCGAACCGATTCCCGCTCCCTGAACGGCTCGATCGACACAGATGAAGTCTAGAACGGCCACGGCGTGCCCCAAATACGGGAGGAGCGCCTTGGCTTCCATTAGTGTTACGAAACCGGCTACGCGGCCGTCGTGCTCGGCAACGACAATCCGTTGAGCCAACCCATCCAGGGCTTTCGCTATCCACATTGAGAAGATCGAGTGGCCGACGGAGCGGTCCCACGCCGGCTCATTGAAGAAATGACTCGCTCGGTGGGCTTCCTGGATGATTCGACGAAGCGCCTCCAGATCGCCGGGCGTGGCTTCCCGAAGCGTTACGCCTCTGCGTTTACGAGGCTCGGCATCTAATTCCGGCAAGGGTTGCCACACGTACTTGAGTGTTGTTCCCACATGGCGCCACCCAGCATTGCTTGCGGCGGCCACCAACCGGTGGCGTTCGGCCGACGTTCGCGCGGAAAGCACTTTGTAGCCACGTTTCCCCGCTGTGGATCGTAGCCAGTTGGCAAGAGCCGAAAGAGCGTCGAAATTGTCGGTTAGCACGTGGCAGACGTCTAGACGCCCAACCTCGCACCCCACAAAGCGGGAATGCCAG
>CAYTDF010000683.1:2664-3342 GCA_964436365.1 uncultured bacterium
ACGGTTTCTCCATCAAGTTCGACAAGTTCGGGCGCACCTTCCCCACCCCGCTCTACAGCCGCCTGTAAACGGTCCAAATGGAAATCTACGAGTTTCGGGTTGCCGGTATAGTAACCAGGCGGTGAAGCCTTGCGGATACCATCGGTGAGGCGATCGACCAGCGTGGACCGCACTTCACCATACAGGGTTGGAACGAGAGGACGCGAGAGGATAGAGTTTTTCACAAGTCGGCGTGGGAACTCGAACGGGGTTGTTGCAGTGGATTCAGGGGCACTTGAGGCAAAGAGAGCGTGTTCATGCGTGTCTCAACATCATTCGGCCAGCGCTTTCTTGAGCGATTCAACGACTCGCTCGGGTTGAAACGGCTTGACAATGAAATCCTTGGCACCGATCTTGATAGCTTCAAGGACGTTAGCCTGTTGCCCGATGGCGCTGCACATGATAATCGTGGCGTCCGGGTCCATCTCCAACAGCTTCTTTAAGGCCTCGATCCCGTCCATTTCGGGCATCGTGATATCCAAAGTAACGAAATCGGGTTTCGCCGAGCCGTACATGTCAACGGCTTCTAGGCCGTTGGTGGCCTCTCCCGCGACCTCGTACCCATTCGACTCAAGAATGCCTTTCAGCATTACGCGCATGAATGCGGCATCATCAACAATAAGTCCAGATTTCGCCATT
>CAYTDF010000684.1:0-1141 GCA_964436365.1 uncultured bacterium
CACCGGCGAAATGGAGCCGGTGGCGCGCTGCAGTATTCGAGTGGTGTTTAGACTTCAACCTTGACGTGGTATCGATCACCGAACAGTTCCTTGAGATTGGGGCATTCCATTTGTGAATCCCTTCGCTCGGCGAGCGGATTTGGCAAACTCGCTCAAACTGCGAACTTCCTCCCGCACGGTCCCACAAATCGCAACTCGCGCTGTTCGGCAAGCAATGTGGTTGCGAAGATTGTTTACATTCCTTCGGAGGAAGGGTACAACCGCTGTTTCAGAGAGATCAGGTGGCTTGAGGATGTGCGCTAAACGACCTTGCATAACTACATAGAGCCCCGTGACGGCACGGAAAGGCAGCCGCTACATGATTTACGAATTGCCAAACGAGGGTCATTACAAACAGCACACCATGGAATCGAATGTGAGAGGACGACACATCGATGAGTAATTTCGGCAATTGGTTCCAGAAAGCTACTGTCGTTGAGGACGCTGCCGGGTTCGGACCACACGCTTGGCAAGCTGCGCTTGCCGAGTCGCGAGAGTGTATGAACCGCCTGATCCGTATACCAACGGGAATGGGAAAAACGCTGGGCGTTCTGGCAGCGTGGGCATTTCATCGGATTGAGCAGCACCAAACCGATTGGCCAAGACGACTTGTTTGGTGTTTGCCAATGCGGACGTTGGTTGAGCAAACGCGAAACGAAGCGGACAAGATTTTGCTTCAACTTGGAGTGCGCGATGAGGTTGATCTTCACGTCTTGATGGGCGGTGTTGAAGAGGAGAGATGGTACAACGATCCGGAGCGGCCAGTGATATTTGTTGGGACGCAAGACATGCTCCTCTCGCGAGCACTCAATCGAGGCTATGCTATGGGTCGCGCGGCTTGGCCGCGAGCGTTCGGGCTGCTCAACAGTGATGTCTTGTGGGTTATGGACGAAGTGCAGGTTATGGGCGTTGGACTCGCGACGAGCGCGCAAATTCAGGCTTTTTGGGAGAACGATCAATCAGATGGAAAGCCACTTCCCGTTCCCAGAGCAACATGGTGGATGAGCGCTACGCTGCAACCCGATTGGCTGGAGACACCAGAAACGCAGTCGTTTCTTCCTTCGCTCGAAAAAGACATGCTCACCGTAAACAAGGGTGACCG
>CAYTDF010000684.1:1151-3338 GCA_964436365.1 uncultured bacterium
AGCAATACCCATGGCGGGAGAGGCACTGTATATGGCGCAACGTGGAGCGCCAAGAAACTAGTCGAGCGAATTGCCGAGGATGCAAATGAATGGGCTCAGCATGTAATCGATGCTCATTGCGATCATGTTGCAGACTCGAATACAGGACGACAGACATTGGTTGTCGTCAATACCGTGAAGCGAGCCCGTGAGTTGTATGACGCAATAGTGAAGAAAGAAGGAAAGTCGGCCGATCGAGCAGAAATCCTCGGCAACGCCGACGTGCGACTCATCCACAGCCGTTTTCGACCTGCGGATCGTGCCAGCTGGACCGAAGAGTTCCTGTCACGAAAGACTCTCCACAAGGATGTCAACCGTATCCTCATCGCCACGCAAGTTGTTGAGGCCGGCGTTGACATTTCAGCGAGTTGCTTGATCAGCGAACTCGCACCTTGGCCAAGCCTTGTGCAACGTTTCGGACGTGCCGCTCGTTACGGTGGCGAAGCCCGTGTCATCGTGCTTGACCAGGAGCCGACGGATGACAAAGCCGCGCTGCCGTACTTGGTCGACGAGTTGAATGCAGCACGCGACGCGCTTGGCAAGCTTGATCGTGTGTCGATACTCGATCTGGAAGAGTTCGAGGAGACGTTACGCAGCGAGGATCAGGCGTTCTTGCAACAGCTCTATCCCTATCAGCCGCTGCACGTTCTCTTGCATCACGAGTTTGAAGAGCTGTTTGACACGAGCCCCGATTTGTCGGGAGCTGACATGGACGTCAGCCGCTTCATCCGTGAAGGAGAAACGCGAGACGTGCAGGTCTTCTGGCGTGACTGGGAAGAATCCGCTCCGCCGACGGACCTCCAGCCACATCGCCATGAGCTCTGTTCTGTTTCGCTGAAGGATGCAAAAGACTGGATCGGAAAACTTCAGAAACGCTACGTTGCCGTCTGGGTTTGGGACTATCTGGATGGTGAGTGGCAGAAGGTTCGCGATATCGCGATTCGTCCGGGGCTTGTGTTTCTTGTTCCAGCTACTGCCGGAGGCTACGATCCGAAACTGGGGTTCACCGGTGCGTCACCGAAGAAAGCTGAGCGAGTTCCCGATGTAACGCAAGAATCAAGTGGGACGAAAACATCATTTGCGGACCGAGCGGAAGTCAGCGAGCAGCCGAGCGAAGCTCCATGGAAAACGATCTACACACATTGCCGTGAAGCCTGTGAAGTCGTTCAGCTATTGGCGGAATCGGTCAACCGCGACGAACCGACATGCAACCTGCTTGCATCCGTCATGCGTTTCCACGATTGGGGTAAGGCTCATCCGGCGTTCGCCAGTGGGACTTATTGCGTAGCTCCCAAACGTGGCGATCTGGCCAAGGCCCCAGACAATGCTTGGCGCTCGTTGGCTAAGTTCTACGACACCGATACGCACGGCCCACGAAAGGGATTCCGTCACGAGCTTGCGTCTTGCCTCGGAGTATTGGAGTTGCTTCGAAGTGTGAATCCGGATCACCCCGCGTTACTTGGCGGTTGCCGAGAACTCTTGCAAGCGTGTGGTGCGGAGTTTGGCGACAGCTCGCCTTCACTTCGAACGAATGTGCTCGCGGACGAGTTGAACGCGATGAATGCCGATCAATTCAACCTGCTGTTGTATCTGGTGGCGTGCCATCATGGAAAGGTGCGGGTCAGCTTGCAAGCTTCACCCAAGGATCAAGCGTTCCCGTTCGAGGAAGGGGATTTCATTGGTGAAGGTATGCCGATTCGCGGTGTGCGTGAAGGCGACGAATTGCCTCCGGTCGCGTTGCCATCCGCTTCCGGCGAGGCGATCCAGATGCCCGCGATAACACTCAGCTTGGCACCTGCCGCAATGGGATTGTCGGAACAATACGGTCCGAGTTGGGCGGATCGCATGCTTGGTCTGGTTGATCGTTTCGGCCCATTTGCGATTGGCTACTACGAAGCGCTCGTCCGTGCCGCCGATGCACGAGCATCCGCACTGCCCGACTCAGATCCAACGTTAAGTGGCAACGAATTAGATGTCCCGATTCAGTCCGACAACGAAGCTTCTCAGCAATCCGATGAGAAGGAGGCTGTACGTGCCTGAGACAACAGAGATTCATGTCCACACGTTAACCGGCTGCCAGCCGTTTCCGTTAGCACATTACTTGAAGGCACTTGGAATACTCCGCTTGGTTTCGGAGCAGTTGGACAG
>CAYTDF010000685.1:0-3336 GCA_964436365.1 uncultured bacterium
CGCCGTGAGCAAATCGGTAGGAGATAGGAAAGGAAACATCTCAATGAAAACGTTGCGCGTGGGCATGGTCGGTTTTGGATTCATGGGGAAGATGCATGGGCACGCCTATCGTTCGTTGCCCTTCTATTATGACCCGGCACCCGCAAAGGTTGTGTTGGCTGGCATCGCCACGGCAACGGATGCTAGTCGGCAGCGCGCCATGAGCGAATGGGATTACGAATACGGATGTTCCGATTTCCGCGAGTTGTGCGAACGTGACGACATCGACATCATCGACTGCTGCACGCCTAATTACCTTCACCGGGATGTCCTTGTGGCCGCATTAGAGAACGGCAAACACCTCTATATGGACAAGCCTTTATGCTGCACCTTGCATGAAGCGAAAGAGATGGCGGATTGCGCATCGCAACATCCGGAGTGCATTACCCAGATGGCATTTCAGTATCGATTTATCCCGGCGATGATGCGCGCCAAAGAGCTGGTCGACGCGGGCGCGTTGGGACGTCTCTTTTCGGCCCGTGTCTGTTATCTGCACGCAGGGTACGTCGACCCGAACCGCCCTATCTCATGGCGGCTCGATACCGGCAAGAGTGGAAAGGGAGGCGCGTTGTTCGATCTCGGTGCGCACGTGGTCGACCTCGCACGATACCTTCTGGGAGATTTCCAAGAGGTCTTCCATCTCGGCGAGACGTTCATCAAAGAGCGTCCTCTTTCGAATGATCCAACACAAAAAGCCCCGGTCGAAGTCGACGATGTGTCGCTGATGTTGTTCCGGATGCGCAACGGAGCCATCGGCACGTTGGAATCATCACGCCTGGCCACCGGCGTACAGGACGAAGTTCGTTTCGAGGCGCACGGCGACCGTGGCGCCATTCGCTTCAACCTCATGCAACCCAATTATCTGGAGTTCTACGACATGACGAAAGAGGGTGGTGCGTACGGGGGTGAGCGCGGTTTTAAGGCCATCGAATGCGTGGCGCGGTATCCCCAGCCCGCGAAACTTCCTGGACCGAAAAACACGATCGGCTGGGAGCGTTTTCACATTCATAGTATTTACAATTTTGTCACGCATATCCTCGAGGGCAAACCGGCGAAACCGGACATCGAGGACGGAATGCGCACACAGGCCGTGCTGGAAGCCGCACTCGAATCCGCAAAAGTCGGCCGATGGACCCCGGTTCAATTTTAGCCACTGGCGGCGCGATCCCGAAACGGGCTACCCTAGATGATTGATCTTCCGGGCGAGGAAGAGTAGACTACGTGCGAATCGAAATCTGGATGCTGAGGACCATGACAGTGCGCAAGGTACTCGTTCCACTCTTGCTCCTAATCGCAAGTGCACTCCATGCGGAGAATGTGGAAGGAGCCGCCTCCCGATACACGGAACCGCGGAACACCGGAATCCGGGCTTTCCCGGGCGGAAGGTTTTGGCGCATACGCGCGCGGTGGACGTGGGGGGAAGGTCCTTCTCGTCACCACGCTGGCCGACTCCGGCCCGGGCAGTCTCCGTGAAGCCTGCGAAGCGGAAGGACCGCGCATCGTCCTCTTTCGTGTCTCAGGCATCGTCGCACTGGAGTCGGACCTTATTATCGCGAATCCTTATATCACCATTGCCGGTCAAACAGCTCCAGGCGATGGCATCTGTCTGAAGAACCGAACGTTCCGTGTCGCCAAGACCCACGACGTGATTGTCCGCCACATGCGTTTCCGGCCTGGCGACGTTTCGCGAACGGAAATTGACGCACTTACATGTAGCCAATCCAGCCATGTAATCTTCGACCACTGTTCCGCCAGCTGGTCTATCGACGAGGTCTGGTCAACCAACAAGGATTGCAAGAATCTGACAACGCAATGGTGTCTGATCGCCGAGGCTTTGAATGATTCATTTCACAAGAAGGGGCCGCATGGATACGGTTCGCTGGTGAGCAGTCTCGACGGTGGCATCAGCATGCACAACAACGTCTACGCTCACAACAGCAGCCGCAATCCGCGTGCGGGCGGCGAGATCGGCGTACCTGGCGTTCTCCTCGATTTTCGGAATAACCTGATCTACAACTGGGGGATTCGCGCAGGCTATACAGGAAGCGACCCATGCCGGATCAACTACATCGCGAACTATCTCAAACCCGGACCTTCCACCGAGGTCGATCTTCGGGATATTGCGTTTCACCTGGGAGGTCCGGACGGCAAGATCTATCTCGCGGACAACTGGATGGAGAACGCTCCGGCGAAGAATAGCGACAACTGGTTGCTGGTGACCAAGGACATAGGCTATGGCGATGGCCCCCTCGAGGCCGCACGCGCTGATACGCCTTTCCCCGCGCCAGCCGTCTCGACCGTCCCAGCCCAGGAAGTCTACGAACGGATTCTTGCCGGGGTCGGCGCCACGCGACCCAGACGAGACGCAGTAGATACACGAATCGTTGACGAGATACGTCGAGGGGGTGGCCGCCACATCGATTCGCAGACCGACGTCGGTGGCTGGCCCGAGTATCGTAACGCGGAACCGCCCATCGACTCGGATATCGATGGTATGCCCGACCTCTGGGAGAAGCGTTTTGGACTAAACCCGGAATCTCCCGCCGACGCACAACTCGACCTCGATGACGACGGTTATACGAATGTCGAGGAGTATATTAACGGGACAAAGGCCAACGCGGCGAACTAACGGCGTCGCAATGAGCGCCGCACTCATTCCTCAATCACGTACTCAAACGTGTAATACCCGTCCGAAGGGTAGTTCGGTCGAAATTGTGGGAGAGCCGTAACCGATCGTCCTCCCGGCAACCCGATATGCCGGTACGCTTTCGTATCGACTGTCCGGCGTCCCTCATTCTTGACGAGAATCCGCAAGTCAACCGTTCGCGCATCGCCGAGGTTGATAACAACCGGCGGGATCAGGTCGTCCGGCCCGTAAACAATATCGACATTGTCGCTTCCCGCGAAGATATCTTGGTACGCCATACGAACGGCATAGAACCCCAGTTTTGCGTGATCGTAATAATCGACTAGCGGTTTCTGATACGTGCCCGTATTCCCACCTCCACGAAGCGAACACCATGCAAAACCGTCATAGTCGAGAACTCGCTGTTTGCGAATCGCTTCGTATGCACTGAACGCCTGCCACGCCTGACTCTCCTCCCACTCGTCGGCGTTCAGCCGTCGTCCGATTGAGCCCTTGTCGTAATCCCATTCGTAAGAATGAATCCGGTATGTTGGCTTCCCTTTTCGCAGATTCCAGTTTGGCTGGCCGATGGACTCTTCGTTTTCGAAGTTGAAGTACGCACGATCCGCGCTCTGCAGCATGTCGTGGCGAAACCCTTCCGCCTGCCAGTT
>CAYTDF010000686.1:0-562 GCA_964436365.1 uncultured bacterium
TGGGATTGACTCCCCGGTCGCGCCATGAATTCCGGTCGCATTTTTAGACACGCTCTTCCGCACGGGCTGGCGATGAGTTCGCTGTCTCAATAACGGGTTGTATGGAGTGCTGCCGGAATACCCTCAATCGACGAACCGATCGGAAGGTATCCGTTGACTCCGCGTTCGTGGTGAAACACACTCGTGAGCGTCTTCCGGGAGTACCGTCTATTGGGTGCACGAGCTGCCCCAAAGAGTCGGGCGTTCAGCGTTTCTCAAATGCAAGCGACTCTTGGGAGACACACATATTCTTGGTGGTCATCGCCTGCCAGGCGATCGAAAGGGAAACCGGTGTGAAGCCGGTGCGGACCCGCCACTGTGATCGGTCATGCCTTGCCGTATACCCACTGTCGCCGCCTCACCTCAGGGTGGGGGGAGATGGGAAGGGGGCGAGGATAACGGCTGTCAGCCAGGAAACCTGCCGCCAGGAATTTTCGAACTTCTCGCGAAGCGAACGTTCGCTCGCTGTGACCTCAAGTGACTCGCTCGGCGAGCCTCTGGCACACGCGTTGAACCAACACTT
>CAYTDF010000686.1:572-3336 GCA_964436365.1 uncultured bacterium
GGGGAAACACTCTATTCGCGTCTTCGGGAGTTTGGGACGCGGTGAGGCGCTTCTTGTCTCCTCCTGCCCCCTCCCCATGTCGAGTGCCCTCGGGTTTCGTCCATCCATGGATCGCCGAGGCTGGTGAATGTCTTGACGCAAGGATCACTTCGAACCACAGCCAACAACGCTGCGATCGAGGCGGACGGCGGAGGTCAACTTGAACGAGCTGAGTATTGAGAAACAAATGGACTTCAGAGCGACCTCCAGACACGTGCGTGTTTGGCGCTCTCGCATGCGCGCGGTCTCGCTCGGGTTCGGTATTGCGCTGGTTGTCACGCTTGCCGTTGTATGGACTCCTCCTCGAGCGGGCGCGGAGACGCTCACCCCGGTTCGAATCCTCACCGAGAACGAATCCGGCGTTCGCTTGTCTCGCGCACAGACCAGTCTGTTTCCGGGAGACGGAGAAAATCCGTTCCACCTCGTCTACTACACATTGGGACAGTACGCCGATTCAGGCGGTGAACTCTTCTATCGGTATGCTCAACGGAGCCCTGGCGCTACACCCACCTGGTCCGAACCCGTGATCGTCACGCAAAGCCCCAGGCAGGCTCGCCATCCCAGCATCGTTGTCACTCGCGACCGTACGCGGGTCGTCGCCTGGCATGACAACCGGCACGCCACGAAGGAAGGCAACTACATCGACAACGTTGAAATCTACCTCAGCACCGGTGTCTCGTCCTCGGAAGACGAGGCACCGCATTTCGGTCCCGACCGGCGGGTCACAAACACGAGCGCGGGACACATGGGCGACAGCGGCTTCTTACCGACTCTCCTTGAACGTGACGGCGGACTCCACGGTATCTTTTGGCACGACTTCGCGTTCGATGCCGACATATCCGATCTATTCTTCGCAAATGTGGAGCTGGGCGCGCTCGACGATGCGCTACCTGTGGACATGGCTGCAACCCGACTGACCGACGCGGTGTCGCGTGGGGGAAAACCTCCTTACGTCACCCCAAAAGGTGTTCTCCTGGGTGATGGGACGATGTACGTCATCTTCTCGACGGGTTTTTCGGATTTGTCTGGCGATCTCTCCATTATCCGGATCGACCCCGACGGTCTCATTTCACCGGCGCAGACACTTGCCACGAACGCCTCCTCCTACTTCGCACCACCCCAAGTGGCCGTGGATCCAGACGACCGCGTCTGGATGCTCTGGGTGGATCGCGCACGGGGTCCCGACGTCCGGCAGGTGGTTCTTGGTCGGTTGACCCTGGATGCCACGGCTCTCGACCGGCGCATCGTTGTCACACCCGAGGAGGGCGATTTCACCAACCCCGATTTCGCCATCGGTTCCGATGGAACCCTGTACATCGTATGGGAGGAGATCGTCTCTCTTGGCTACTACGACACGGCTTCGATTATCCACTATGCGACGCTCGACCCCGAAACGGGAGAGCGGAGCGACGTTCTCGATCTCACCGACGATGAAACAGTGAGCGAACGACCCACCATTGCGGCGGGCGAAAACGGCTGGGTTTGCGTGGTCTGGGAGCGGACTTCCGAGGAGAATCCGTACACACCGCAGATCGCGTCGATCCTAATTGGCTATGACAGTCCCGTTATGGATTGGGAGCTTCACTAGGCTATGGGGCTATCTACAGGCGAAGCGCACGAAGACCGTGGGCCAACTTCTCACGAGGTACCGTGGTCTGTGCGGGCGGGCACGATCTCAGCTGCGCGCGGCGAGCGTTTGCTTCAATTCCTCGAACGCATCATCAACCGCGTTTCGCATCTCTGGCAAGTGACTCAAGTTTCCATCCCGACAAGCGCTTTCCAGTTGAGCGGCCACCTGCTGTAGAGCGTCCGCGCCGACATTGGCCGACGCTCCCTTGATGGTGTGCGCCTCCCGCTGAATTCTCTCCACGTCGTTTCCTTCGACGGCTTCCAGCAGGTTTTGAAGACGTCCCGGGATGTCCTCGACAAATGTCTCCATGATCTCGTCGTAGATCTCTTCATCGCCGTCCAGCCGTCTAAGTAGAGCGTCCCGGTCGAGTATCACCATTTTATCTCTTACCTCCTCAGCCTCGCCTCTTGTCGTGGCAGTCTCGGATACACCGACCCAGTGAGCGATGACGTCTGCGAGTTTAGCCGTTTCGATCGGTTTCGACACGTAGTCGTTCATGCCCGCCTTGAGACACGTCTCTCGTATACCCGTCATGGCGTGCGCCGTCATGGCGATCACGGGGATGTCGTGGTTTAGTACCGATGACGTCTCGTCCCGGATGACCGCCGTCGCTTCGTATCCGTCCATCTCCGGCATCTGCACATCCATCAACACGATGTCCCATGGCGTGGTTTGCAGCATCTCGACCGCCTCGCGGCCGTTTCCGGCACACTCGGCTCTGTAGCCCAGTTTTTCGAGGATTTTCAACGCGACCCTCTGGTTCACGATGTTATCCTCAACCAACAGGATACGAATCTCTTGCTTCTGGCGTTCCGTCAGCGTCCCGGACGCGTCGGTCGAATCTTGTTGGCGATCTTGTTTGCTCTGTTGTTGTCCAAAAACGCCCTCCAGCGTGCTGCGGAGCGTCTCGTGTCGAATCGGCTTCGTGAGGTACGTCGAGTAGCCGATCTCTTTCGCGGTCTTGGCATCGTCCTGCGCCGCGGCTCCCGTCACCAGGATCATGGGAACGTTGCGCAGCTGCGGATCGCTCTTGATTCTCCGGCCGAGTTCCATGCCATCCATCTTCCGCATGACTTTGTCACTGATCACCAACTC
>CAYTDF010000687.1:0-3335 GCA_964436365.1 uncultured bacterium
CCCCCCCGAGATGCCATTGCACCGCCCGGACGTCCTTCGCAAGACGCCGGTGAACGAGATCCATCTCCTGAATCAGTGCGTCAACGTATTCATCCGCGACCTCTTCCCGTGGTGTCCCGATCACGTTGCAGGCGCAGAACGTGCAACGTTTGCGACAGAATGGGATGTGTTGATACAGAGACAAATGCGATTCCGGAGTCAGACGCTCCGCTTCCGACAGAAGCCACTCGCCCTCAAACGGCCCCTCCCATACCGGCGCCGTGGGATAACTCGTGTACCGAGGTCCCCGGCTCGCATACTTGTTCAGTAGATCGCTTGGAACTTCAGACGGACGCATGGCACATCGCTCTCACTTCCTCAAAGAGGAACCGTACGTTTTCATATGGGGTTCCCGGAAGAATCCCGTGTCCGAGATTGAAGATATACCCTCTGTAGGGATCCACTTGCTCCGTTACGGCGTGGATATGCTTCCGAAGTGCGTCGGTTGGCGCGAACAGCGCCATCGGATCCAGGTTCCCCTGCAACGGGATTGTATCGCCGAGTGCCTTGCGAACTTGGCCCATCGGCAGCCTCCAGTCCACGCTGATCGCGTCAGCGCCCGTTTCGGCCAAGTAGGGCAACACATTCGCGGTCCCGTTCACAAACAGGATAACCGGCTTGCCCAGGTGCTTCACGCCGTCGACAACTCGCTTTTGATAGGGAAAGACATGCGCCGCATACTCACTCTGCGGCAACACCCCCGCCCATGAATCAAAGAGCTGCACGGCATCCGCGCCCGCCTCAATTTGCACGATCAAATACTGGATCACCGTCTCTGTGATCTTCTCCAAGAGCGCGTCGAAGAGCGCAGGCTGTTCGTACATGAACCGCCGTGTCTGGACCACTTCGCGCGTCATTTGACTCTCGACCAGATAGGACACCATTGTGAAGGGCGCACCCGCGAAGCCCAGCAGTGCAGTTTCTTTACCCAGAGTTTCACGCAGCATCGACATCGTACGCGCCACAGGCTCGTCTGGCGTGAACTCGGCCACACGCAACGAACGAACGTCGTTCTCATCCCGAACCGGTGCGTCGACCTTAGGCCCTCCGTCATCGCCGTACACGATATGTCGTCCCATCGAATCGAGGGGAATCAGGATATCGTTAAAGATAATCACCGCATCCGGCCCAAACGCCCGTAGAGGCAAGAGGGAAATCTCCGCCGCCACATCCGGGGTACGGCACATCGTCTCGAAATCGTACTTCTCCTTGATGGCGCGATACTCCGGCATATATCGACCCGCCTGGCGCATCAACCACACCGGTGGTCGGTCCACTTCTTCGTTGCGCATCGCACGCATGAACCGATCTCGAGATGTCATCTCACTTGGAAGTCCCATACCCGATCTCCACATTCATAAGGTATCTAGTCTATCCGGTATTTCGCGCCGTAATCTCTATGCGGCCCGACACCGTTGGAAGTCTCCCCGCAAACTACACGGTTCCACGGGGTTTCTTGAAAGTTCCTTCCGCTAAAAGAGACTGCGGCACACACAAAATGCCTCCGTTAGCCGAACGGTCAGGGCTTTCCAATTGGAAATAGCTTGTGGGAGATACTCTACCCCTGTTCGATCTCTTTGAGAACGTCCCGCGCACCCATATCAAGCAGACTCTCGGCAAGCCCAACACCAATCCGTTCGGCCTCTCCCACGTGCCCAGCGTCTCCAGAGCGCACCGCAACAGTCCCGTCGAGAGAAAAGACACCGGCCTGAAGGGTAATCCGCTCACCCTCGACCCGCGCCAAACAGCCGACGGGGATCTGGCATCCCCCTCCAAGCCGATCGAGTAAGGCTCGTTCCGCCACGGTTTCGGCGCGCGTACGAGCGTCGTCAAGGCTGGCGAGAAGTTCGAGTATGCGCTCGTCTCCCGCCCGGCACTGAATCCCCAGCGCGCCCTGCCCCGCCGCAGGGAGCATAAAACCCGGTGCAAACGTCTCGACGATGTGCTCCTGCAATCCCAGTCGGCTCAATCCGGCCTCTGCCAAGATCGCCGCCTCGGGGGGATCCGGATGTTCGACCTTCCGGAGGCGTGTTTGCAGATTGCCGCGGAGTTCCACGACACAGAGGTCCGAACGCCGGTGCAGAATCTGCGCACGACGGCGCAGGCTGCTTGTCCCAAGCGTAGAGCCTTTTTCAATTTCTTCAAAGCGGCATGGACCGACGAGGGCGTCCAACGGAGATTCCCGCTTGGGGATCGCTCCAACAGTCAGTTCAGGCCGCATTTCCGTCGGCAGATCTTTCAACGAATGAACCGCGAGGTCGATCTCACCGGCGATGAGAGCGCTTTCCAGTTCTTCGGTAAAAAGTCCTTTGCCACCGACTTCAGGAAGCGGCTTATCCGTCTCCCGGTCGCCTCGTGTCGAAAACTCGCGAATATCGGCGGCCACATCGAGCTGCACGCACAGCGATTCCTGCACCATTTCTGTTTGGCGCATCGCCAACGCACTTCCCCGCGTACCGATGGTGAGAGCTGTTTGCGTCATCAATTATGGAGTCCCAGGATACAACAGACCGACTTCATGTTTTGGTCGGCATCGTCTTGCTTGGCCGCTTCCACAAGATGCACCGTTGGGTGACGCAGCATCTTGAAGAGCATACTTCGTGTCGCCTCTTCGACGACCGCATAGTCTTCTGTCGACAGTCTTTCGACCAGAGGCTTTATCTCATAGTCTCGTATCTTCTCAAAGTGCGCGTGCAGTTCGGCGATGACCGGCGAAGCCTGGTGCTTCTTGTACCATTCTGTGAACTCACGGACTTCCTCGTCAGCGATATTCGAACACTGCTCGAGTTCTGCGCTACGTTGTTTGCGATTCGTCTCGACGAGTCTCTCGAGATCGTCGAGGTTGTGGAGTTCGACTCCCTCGAACTCTCCGACCTTGGGGTCGATGTCCCGAGGGCTACCCAGGTCGATCAGGACCAACGCGTTCTGACGTTTCTCCAAAACCTTGCCAATCATTGCGGGGGTAAGGATGGGATCGGTCGCGCCGGTCGCCGTCACGACAACATCGGCTTCCGCCATACGCTCGACCAGATCCGACATCGACACGGCGTCTCCATCAAACCGCTTGGCGAGGGTCTGCGCTCTTTCCAGCGTACGGTTCGCGATAAGAACCCGCCCGATACCCCTCTTGGCGAAATGACGCGCTGTTAGCTGGCCCGTCTCGCCCGCGCCGATCAACATCGCACATTTGTCATCGAGTTCGCCGAGTGTGCGTTTGGCGAGGTCACAGGCGGCAAAACTGACAGATCGACTTCCCCGGCTAATACCGGTCACACTGCGAATCCGTTTACTCACCC
>CAYTDF010000688.1:0-3334 GCA_964436365.1 uncultured bacterium
GTTGTTGTGCAGCCAGAGTGAAGTCTGTAGAGCCGGCCTCTGGGGTAGATCGAAATCGTAGACGTGCACGGTGAATGCGAGAGACCACGGCTCCTGGCCTTCGGCGCATACACGCCACTCGCCCCGGTACTCGCCGCCCTGGATACCGTAAGGAACCTTCACGGTCACCCAAATGGGCTGATGAATTGTCCCCTCGGGAATCGTGCGCGGTGTTCCGGGGAGGAGCGGATCGGGATACCAGCCGATGTAGTCGACCGGACAGTGCGGTTGGCGTGTGCGGACGAAGTCCACCCATCGGCACTCGATGTTCTCCGAGGGAATCTGATCTCCCCCAGGACCTTGAAGACTCGATACCTCGACCCGGACGTTGCGGAGTGATTGGCTGCTTGGGATGACGACGAGTTGGATTGCCTCATACTCGCCACGCGCGGCGGTGATCCGCGCTTCACGTACCGGAGAATCGGCATAGGCCTCATTCCGTAACAGTTTGCGGAGTGTCGTTTCTGACCCAATCGCGAATGTGCGGTCGGACAAGGTCTTTTGATTTGCAATCCACCACGCCAGCTTCCGCGACCGGCCTAGTAGTGTCTCCACAGGGTCTTGCAAGGATTCCCACGCTTCTCGGGTCGACGTTTGCCCCATCACCGAGGGGGCGAGGCGTTCGGCTTCCGCAAATAGACTCTCCAACTCGTTCTTGTCACTGGCGTTCTGCAACCTGTGTCTCTCGTCCGGAGATGAGAGGCCGCGAAGAACCGTCATCGCTTCGAGGTATGGTGTACGCACCGACGGGAAGTGACTCGGCACGGATTGGCGGAGAAGGCATCGATCGTCGGGCCCGCCCCGGACCGTGATTGTCGCCATTTGACGACCACCGTCCGAGAGGTCGTAGAAAGCCGGAACGGTGACGGATTGTCCTGCCGGGATGGTGAGTTTATCGGCAAAGACGACCGTTCCGGGGTCCTGCCTTTGCAGAGTGATTTCGATGGAGCAGTCCGAGGCTACAGGGCCACGATTCACGAGATTGAGTCGCAACGGGTTTCGATTTGGATGCGGGGCTGCAATTTCTTGAAACTCCGCAGTGAAGGCTTGCCGGCCACCGAAGCGGAGCTGGCCAAAGAACCGAGGTTCGTAGAACCAGGCGTACGTTGTTGCCCAGGCAACATTGTACCGATACCCCAGCGCTGCACGCCTGCCGAAGTTCGCTTTCCAAAGATTACCGGCGGTTGGCGTCGCAACGCCCATCGCTTTGAAAGGAATCGAGAACTCCGCCACCCAACCGGTCGCGGACGCTTGCGCCGCGTATTCGAGATCACCCTGCCAAGACGGTATCGGGATTCCACCCCAAATGCCGGTGTCGAGTTTCCCCTTCTCACTCACAGCCGCTTTGTAGAACTCCGCTGTCCCCGGAGGGACGAGCAATACCTCCGAGTATTCTAGCGCGGTATGAGCTTCAGGTCGTTTCTTGACACAGTCGAATCCGACGTACAGACACGACGTGTCGTACATGAGTTTGGCTTCGGTGGGGAAAGCGGCAGCCAAACCCTCATAGGAAAGCAAGAGAATGCTCGCGGTTGTGGCGGATCGCCAGCAGTCGTCGGAAAGATCCCCATCGATGGTCGGCGCCGTGGCCGTTTGAGGCACGACCAGGACCGGGGACTCCGCGGCGGGGGCGGGCGGGGAAGGCTGTTCCCTGGGCCAGCGATAGGTCTCTTCGGCATTGGAGAGTTGCGATAGAGAAAGCACCCAAAGGGTACATCCGAACACGTGTATGAGGTTTTTCATCTGAGCGACTCCGATATTGAAACCTGTTGTCTCGGTGTAAACGATTGAGAACTGCCACTATGGCTTGGACTTGTAGACGAAAACGGCCGCTTGCGGTTTCTCCGGGAGTACGACTTCGAGTCCTCGCTCCGTCAGCTCGCGCCCGCTTGCCTGGATTTCCGTTCCTCGTTCAATCTCAATCAGCAGATAGTCACGATTCACATCAAGTCCTTTAAGGGGAAGCCGCGCGGTTTCGTAGGGACTGTTGGTTCGACGAAACACCTGTATCGCTCCTTCGCCCGCTTCTGGACGATCGTACTGCCACGCGATCCAGATATCATCCGAAAGACTGTGGGTGGTTAATGGATAGAAATCGCCATAGTAGTTGGGCGCCAGTCGCTTCCATTTGGCAAATAGGTCGCGGAGAGCATCGTAATCCAGGTCGCGGATCCGCATGTCGAAACCGCAGGAAATGCTCGGGGCCACAGTGCTCCAAAATACGTAGGATTCAACCGGAGTGTGGCCGCTTCCATAGTATCCGGGATTCTCACATGCGACGGTGCCTGTGCCGTGATGGGGAACCCAGAGCGACAATCCGTACGTGAGACACTGCATACCGAGAGAAATGAAGGCATAGTCACTCCGCCATAGGGGTACGGCCCGGCGCAGCGTTTCAAGATCGAGACGGCGGCCTCCCGACGCGCACGCGTCGATCAGCATGCCGGGGTGGCGGCGCTGGAGTTCATCCCAGTAGGCGAGATACCCCGTCACGTGCTTGATCTCCGTTATGCCTTGTCGATCCTTCGTATCGTGAGCGCGCCAGTAATCGAGCGGGTCCATGTTGAAATCCTGACGGTAGAGGTCGATGCCCTCTCCTGTGATGAGACCGTCGACATGCTCCGTCAGCCACTGCCGCGCTTGGGGATTACCGAGGTTGAGCAAGCCCCGGCCGTTGCCGCCCAGAATCCACTCCGGATGGTTCTCTGCAAGCCAGGTCCCGTTCGCGACACGTTCCGGTTCGAACCAGACCAGAATCTTCACGCCTTTTGCGTGAGCGTGGTCGCTGATAGGGCGAAGGCCCCTTGGGAACCGTTCCGGATCGACCTCCCACGTCCCCACTTTCGGCCACTCGCCATCGCAGGGATACCAGCCGGCGTCCATCCACCAGTAATCGAGGGGAAGTTTTTCTTCGAGGTAACGGTCGATAAACATGATCTGCTTCTCTTCGTCCGCTTGGATCATCTCCATATAGGCCCGCGAACTGGCCGCTCGTACTTGGGGTGGGGGCAGTTCGCCATCCGGTTTGGGCATGCTGTGCGCCATCATCCAGCGCCGCCAGATATTCTGGGACCGAATCCAGTCTCCATTGTGAAATTGCAGAACGATGAGCGGGTTACGTACCGCTTCGTTGGGAAGAAGTTTGAAATGGGTCAATTCTTGCCCGGCGCGCACACGAACCCGACGTCCTTCGTCCCGCGCGAATTCTGCCGACCACTGGCCAGGCCATCCGACAACAACAATCAGACCGCCACTCGGCCACGTCAGGTTGAAATACGGCCACGCTTCATTGGTC
>CAYTDF010000689.1:0-3321 GCA_964436365.1 uncultured bacterium
CCTGGGGTCAAGCAATCTTCCTTGTCGACGCTGTGGATAAACGGCTTCGAGCCAGCTCATTCCGGTCTCCAGTACTCGGCAAACGCTTCCGACGTTGCCAGCATAGGTCCCCCCAAGATACGAGACGCACGGGCCAAAGGTGGAGAGAGATGCCCGGCTCTTGTGAGCAGTGCTTCGTCGGAGAGAATCGCTTGAGGCGCTCCGTCGTGAATCAACCGCCCATCCGCCAGGACCAGAATCCGGTCGGCGTGTGCGAGCGCCGTCCGCAAGTCGTGAGTCGCCATCAGGAGCGCCCCCCCCTCGGCGACAAAAACCTGTTTCAAATGCGACAGAACTTGATGTACTTGGAAACGATCCTGTCCAGTGGTCGGTTCGTCGAGCAACAACAACGATGGACGTAGAGCAATCGCAGCCGCGAGCGCCGCGCGTTGCCTCTGCCCTTGCGAGAGAGCATACGGAGGATCGTTCGAAAAACCTGTAAGTGAAGTATTCTCCAACGCTTGAGAAACTCGTTCTCGTATCTCGTCATCGGGCATGGATTGCCGCCGTAGCGCAAATGCCACCTCTTCCCAGACCGTCTCTGCGATAAACGTCAGATCTGGGTCTTGGGGGACAAGGGCGGAGGGCTGAAGGCGTCCACAGCCCCCCTTCCAGATCAGCTCCCCAAGATGAGGCCGCATCCCTCCGGCGAGTACGCGCAGCAGCGTCGACTTCCCAGAGGCGTTCGACCCAAGCACCGCTGTTATCTCTCCCGCGTGCAGGCTCAGGTCGACCTCCTTGAGCGCGTCGGGATAGCGTCGCCCATACCGCGCCCAGACTCCATTCATCTCCACAACGGTCTGTCCACCGGTCTGCGAGGGGCGAACGGGTAGCTTCTCTCCGACCTCCTCTGAACAGTCTGCTCGCTTGCCTCCGGTTTGGCACCAGGCCGCCAATTCCGTTGCCGTGCGCATGGCTCGGCCGCACGCGAGTGTTTCAGAGACCTGCAGCAACTCGGGGACCTCGACCCCATGAACGCTCAAGCGGTCTGTTGCCACCGACAATTCGTCCCAACTCGTGTCGTCGACGACCTGGCCATCCGCCAAAACCACCACGCGGTCTACCCAGCGCAACGATTCTTCCGTTCGATGGTCGACGAGAACGATGGTTAGTTCCCTCTCCCCGCGTAGGCGTTCGAGCAGATTCAGGACAGTCCGGGTAGAGATTGGATCCAGCTGCGTTGTGGGCTCATCCAGAACGAGAACTTTCGGATTCATGGCCAGGACAGAGGCCAAAGCGACCCGCTGTCTTTGCCCTCCGGACAGAACATGGATCGGTTCCTTGATACTCTCCAGCAACCCCACATCCTCAAGACTCCGGCGAGTTCGCTCAATCACAGTCGCCCGTGGAAGCCCAAGGTTCTGCGGTCCAAACGCAACTTCGTCCTCGACCCAACTGTGTGTGAGTTGGTCTGAAGGGTTCTGGTAAACAGTTCCAACAACAGAACATAGAGAGTTTAACTTAATATCGTCTATTTGCTTCCCTTCAAGCCAGACCCCACCTTCCATCCGACCGGTGGTCGCGTGAGGAATCAATCCGTTGATCGTTCGAAGCAGGGTTGATTTCCCACTGCCCGAACCCCCCGTCACCAGCACGACCTCTCCCGGCCGGACATGAAGATCCAAACTATCAAGAGTAAGTGCTTGACGGCCAGCATAACGAAATCGGACATTCTCGTGGCGAATCAAGGTGCGGTCCTCCCTAGAGAGCGACCTACTCGTGCACCCAGATGAACACCGGCGAAGGTGTATGCAAAGCCATGCACGAAGACAGCCAAGACAATGTACCAATCCGCGAAATAGAGACGGTAAAGCCCCGAGAGCAGCTGGAAGTCGATCCAGGAGGAAAAACCGTCCGCCATACCTAACCAGAAGGCGGCACACCACAGGCCGCGAAGCCGTCCACTGGCCACATCCGCGAGGACGGTACGAGTCTCCGATCCTGGGCTCGTTACGCGGCGGGTCAAACCGGCCCCGAAACAGACGAGCTCTAGCAGGACAATATGCGTGGCCGTGAACAGAAGACCGGGAAGTGTGATCTGTCCCAGGATCACTGAGGAGAGGAGCAGTCGCACGAGAATCAACGCGGCGATCGCGCCGGTTCGCGGCACCAAGGTCAAGAACGCAATCAGGAGCGCGTAATACGCAACTTCGTTGGCCAGACCCGTAATCAAGAAACTGAAGGGGCCAAGGATGGCGACAGCGACATTGGACAACAGAGTCATGGGCAGAGTGACGGCTGAGAAGAGCACGGTAGCGAACAGCGCGGTCATCACCAGATCGTGTGTTGTGAACCGACCCAGAATGGCATTCCCTCTCGAGATCATCACCACCAGCAGAACAATCGCGATTCCCAATGCGATCATCACCACAAAAGCGGAGACCGGTGCGGGACGCAGGATATCGAGTGGCTGAGCACTTTCCGCAAGAGTCGCCTCAGCGCCCCACACCGTGACTTTGACGCGCCGTTCATACCGCCCGGGAAGAGCCTGCCCCGCGTCGACGAAGAGCGGAAGAAGGACTCGATTCTGCGCCCCAGGTTTGGCGACGACAACGCCGAGGTTGCGATCCTTGCCTCCGCCGAGAAGCATGGGCGGTGTCATCTCGGGCACGGATGCTCCCGACACACGATCGACAACACGTGACTCCACAACAAGAACGACCTCCGCCTGGCCGTTGTAGTCCAGTTCTACGGATTCGTACCCCACAGGTGTCCAAGGATTGGATAGAGCCTCCCGACGTCCCAGCCGATCCCAAAACCATCGAAAAGTGCGCGAAGGTAGAACAAAGGCGTTCTCTCTCTTTCCATTGACGACGTTCCCGAACGAGTCGCAAGGAAAGAGAATGTTGCGGATATGAATCTCCGATGCCAATTCTTTCGGTGCGCGTGGCCGTATGTGGAGTCGCGTACGCTGGCGCCAACTCCGTTGTCCTTGAGCCCAGGTCACCTGCGCGTCGATATCCCAGACGCGCGAAGCGTCGGGAGGCACGGAGAGTCCGACTTGCCGGTGCCAACGCTCACCACGTCGCCGCAGCCGGGGTGCGAACTGCACTGTTTGTGAAGGTTCTTCCGTATTCGTTATCAGTTCATGCGGCACGGTCAGAGTCACCTCACCCTGCAACGGGAGATCGAGTGTATTTTCGACCATCATTGCCAGTTCGGGGCGAGATCCGGCAACAACCCAGACATTCTTCTCCAAGGTCTCACCCGGGTACGAAACAAGTGCACTTTCGGCGAGGGAATCCATACCCGTGTAAGGTAGATGTAGCTGAAGACGAGGCT
>CAYTDF010000690.1:0-3318 GCA_964436365.1 uncultured bacterium
CACGCACGGCGAAGCGGGAATCGCTTAGCCGGTTTGGAAAGGCTCCTGGGAGCCCCGCCGAAACGAGTCACTCCGATACAGCACCCACAATGGAGGGCCCATCATGCCCGATACTTGGTACCCACACTTCAGAACCGCTCCGAACGAATCGCGCACGCAACCGGGTTGCGTGGCTCCGATGTGGAATATCCCCCTCATCTGGCGACGGATGAATGGCGAGACAACGTCTTTGGCAGTCTCCCTGTTCGAACTGAAGGCCCGCGTCTACGAGCAAAGACGAAACGCGGGAGAGCATTAGACCCGGTATCCAGTCCACGTTTCTCAGACGTCCCACGAGTGGACGGCTCATTCTCAGCGCCCTGGATACCGGGGCGTGCGACACGGGCGACACACGCCCACGACGATTGGAAAGGAGACCCGCCCGGGGATCGAGACTAGAGTCGACGGCAGAAGTTCTTTCGTGAGCGCGCACAACGTGGACGCGTGACCGGACGCGAAAGGCGACGCGAAACGGAAACAACTTCTAAGGAACGCTCTACACACCCAACCGTTCTTCTCGCACGGACGATGGGCGCGAGGTCACCCCGACCTCGAAACCAGCAGACAAAGTCACGGTTCACGATTTGGGACTTCGGTCCCATCGCGAAAAGAGGACTCTCGTGGTCCGTTCCGGGCTTGGGCCGAAGCGTGCAGCACCCATGGACGCTTTGCTCTCCGCACACCTCGCTACCCACGAGGTCGGCCTACGGCCCGGAGCGGACTCCACAGCACCACGGAACCTCAAACGCGAAGAAGACGATCCGCTGACAGAAACCAGGATGAAGGACGGGCATAGTCGGAATGCGGGGGCGTTTCACTCGGCGCCTCGGTATCCCCTCGGCGAACACGTGCCACGGAGGAAACTCGCAACTTCCCCGAACGGACTCATCCGCACCATACCCTGCCGCCCGTAAGCACCCAAACCACGGGCGGACGAGCTCAACGACAAATACGGCTGGCACGGATGCCGACCGAAGAGCTTCACGGAGGATAAAATGAGTATCACTCGCATCAACAACAACATCGCTGCCATTAACGCCAATCGAAACTTGGATACCACAGGCACACGTCTGCAGAAATCCATGGAAAGGCTTTCCAGTGGCCTTCGTATCAACCGAGCTGGAGACGACGCCGCCGGGATGACGGTTGTGACCCGCATCCGTTCCCAGGTGCGCGGCCTGCAACGCGCCATACTCAATGCCCAAGACGGCATGAGTGTGATCAACGTCGCCGAGGGCGCGATGGAAGAGACAACTGTCCGGCTCAACCGGATGCGTGTCCTCGCCATTCAAGCTGCGAACACGGGTGTCAACGACGCCCAAGCGCGGCAGGCCCTGCAAGACGAGGTGTTCCAGTCGATCGATGAGATCACCCGGATTGCGACGACCACAACCTTTAATACGAACTACCTCCTCAACGGTGATTTTGAGGTCAAGTCCGCCATCAAACCGGGGCAGGACGGTGCCCAAAATTTCGGTATCCATATCGATCCCGGCACTTCGTCCACCACGCTTCAAGACGGTACGGCGTTCTTGCACATTCTGAATACCATCGAAGGTAAAGCGCAGTTTATCGGCGGTGAAGGCAAAGGCGAGCAGCAGGTGTTTGCGACTGGAGTCCGCGATGCTAGCGATATTGCCATCTCCCTCGGTTTCTTCGGTACCGACGCCTCTCTGGGCTCGGCGGGATTGGCTGCCGGTGCAGCCATGACCAACGAGACGTTTAACAACGTCTCTCTGGCCGCCAACGATATTCTGGCCTTCGAGGGTGTTCTTGCCGATGGGGTCACCCGGTACAACGGGATCTACACTATCGCCGGTACCACGACGAACTTCGCCTCCGCTGTCAACGCCGCCATCTCCAGCGCAGAAATCGCGCTGTTCGGTGCGACCGTCGACACCGGGTACGACGTATCCGCTTATTTTTCCGCCGGACGGATCCATCTCGGGATTACCAGCGGACTCGCCGCGGCCAACCTCTCGACCATCAACATTCGAGCGATCGATGCCGCCACCGGGGCTGTCAACACCGAGCGCTTGGGCGTGACCCGTACCGCCGTCGATATTGGCGGTGTGATCGGTTTTGGCACGGGATACAACAACACCGGCCAAGTCGGGAACAACGTTCAAGCGATTACCGGGTCGACCTTCGATTCCGGCCAGTTCGAGATCTACGTCGACGACGTCCAGGGCGAGGTCCAGAGAACGCTCGAGAGCACCGTCGCTTTTACCGGGACCAACGGTCAACTCTTGGCTGTCGGTGCATCACTGGCAACGTTCGGTGCGATCAACGGTCGATTCGAGAACGGTATCTATACCGGGTACGCCACGATAGCGGCCGGAGATACCATCACTCTCGACGGGACCAATCACGATGGAACCACGTTCACCCGTACCTTTACCATCGACACCGCCGCCGGGACGGATGCCAACGTCAACGACGGTGGGAAAATCACTTCGGTCTCCGGTTTGATACGTGAGTTGAACAGCCGGGTCTTTTCGGGCGGCGAGCAAGTCACCTTCAACGATGCCGTGGCTACGTTCTCGACCGGATACATTCGTGTCGTCGAGGAGATCGGCCGGGACGATTCCCAGCTGAGCTTCACCCTGCGCTTCAACACCGCCGACGGTCCGACCACGATCAACGACGACGCCCTACTTCTGCAAGAAGGATTCACGCAAGCCGCCACATTCCATCTCTCAGGAGGGGAGCGCGTCCGCGCCACTTCGGGCGACGTGATCACTCTCTCCGGGGAAGAATCCACCATCGAGGGTATTCCCACGCCCAAGATTACCTTCCGCGTCGGAGACAATCTGACCACCGGCACCGATCATTTCGAGACCACGGCACCAGAGTATGTCGGAAGTCTCAACGGCGGCCCGGAGGTGACGTTCCGAAACGGCGATCAGGATATTGTCTTCATCGACGATTCCAGCTTCGAGCGGGGCGTGGCCCGGTATCTGACCATCGACTTCGATTCGATTCTCGACATCACGAAATCGGATTCGTCTCCCGATCCGGGCACGACGATCTTGATCTCGACCGTCAACCATTCCATGAACTTTCAGATTGGCGCTTACGCCAATCAAAACTTCCGAGTCTCTGTCGGGGATCTCACTGCGGAGAACCTGGGATTCGGTAAAGGCAGCGGACGAGCGATCCGGGATATCGATGTCTCCTCGGTGACGGGGGCGAACGAGGCCCTGGCCATCATCGACGAGGCGCTCGATCAAGTGACTCGTACACGCTCCCTGCTCGGTGCGGCCACCAACCGCATGG
>CAYTDF010000691.1:0-3316 GCA_964436365.1 uncultured bacterium
GGTGCAGCTTACCAGTCGTCCTTGTTTATCGGATGCTGGCGCCGGCGGGCTAAGGCCGGACCCAGTCAGGAGTAGCGATCGTGGCGCAGTACGTCATCAAGCGGATCTTGCTCATGATCCCGACGTTCTTCGCAATCAGCCTGCTCATCTTCGTGGTCTTGAACTTTGCGCCGGGCAAGCCTGGCGCGGACATGTCGGCCGGTGACCAGGGAGAAAGTGCAGAACAGGGCGACAGTCAGCGAGAGAGCTACCGGATCTTCAAGGAGCAGTTCAACCTGGACAAGCCGGTGCTCTGGAACACCCGGTACAACCTCCAGACCACCGAGATCGAAGAGACACTGTTGGACGTGCTCGACCTCAGCGGGGAGGTAAGTGCAGCACGGCAAATCGAGGCCAAGGACCAGATCGAGGACTGGGGAAGTTATGCAGTTCCTGGCCTGATCGAGCTTCTTTCCAGCCACCCCGATCTGGAGGTTCGCGCCTATGCCAGCCAGCGACTGGCCATCAACGGCAAGCGATCCCTAAAGAATCTCTACGGGGGCCGCTCGACCCTGGAAGAACGTGCACAAAACAAGGCAATCTCCGCCGAGAACCAGCAAATCAAGGGCTGGACTTATCCCTGGTGCGCCGAGTGGGGGAAGAATGCCGAGGGCATCAGGCAGTGCAAGAAGACAACCGCCGCCGAGGTCGAATCCCAGCAGCAGAAGACGTGGGAGGGCTGGTTTGCCTCCCACTCCGAGCGCTGGGACTACACCCCTTCCCGCAAAGCAGAGATCTTCGCCACAGATACCCGCTTCTGGAAGTACTGGACCAACCTCCTGCAGTTGGACTTTGGGGTCTCCCACGTCGACAAACAGCCGGTGCTGGAGAAGGTCTTCAAGAAGCTGCGCTACTCGATCACGCTGAGCTTCGCCGCCGTAATCCTCATCTACCTGTTCGCCGTGCCGCTCGGCATTTGGTCCTCAGTGAACCAAGACACCCAGCTGGACCGCTTCGTTACGGCGGTCATCTTCATGCTCTACAGCCTCCCCTCGTTCTTTGTCGGGGTCTTCCTGCTGAACCTGCTCACGCGTGGCACCCCACTGCAGGTCTTCCCGACCTCGGGCTTCGAGAGTCTCGACACCTCCCAGATGACGACTTTGGAGTACCTAAAGGACGTGCTGTGGCATCTGGTGCTGCCGCTGCTCTGCCTGACCTACGGCGGGCTGGCCGCCCTGAGCCGCTACGCTCGCTCCGGCTTGCTCGACGTCATCCGCTCCGACTACGTCCGCACTGCCCGCGCCAAGGGCCTGCCCGAGTTCATCGTCATCATCAAGCACGCCGCCCGCAACGGGATGATCCCCATCCTCACCCTCTTGGCCACGCTCCTGCCTACCCTCGTCTCGGGAGCGGTCGTCATCGAGATGATCTTCGGCATCCCGGGGATGGGGCTCTACGTACTCGATAGCATCCGAGTACGCGACTACAACGCCATCATGGCTGTACTCCTCATCTCCTCCAGCCTCACCCTCCTGGGCATGCTGCTCAGCGACCTCAGCTACGCCCTGGTCGACCCCCGCATCACCTTCGATTGATCCGTCTGTGACCGACTCCCCCAGCCCCTTCCAGAGCGACGCCGGCGAGGACCTTACCTACGCCGACATCGTCTGGACCCAGTTCCGGAAGAACCGGGTCGCCTATTGGGCCCTCTGGGGCCTTGCGGCGCTGGTACTCCTGGGCGTCGGGGCGCCGGTACTCGCGTCCAGCCAGCCCTACGTGTGGACGACGGGCGAGGGCACCACTCTCCCGTGGCTCCACTCGCTCTTCGACCGCATCTTCTTCGAGAATCCAGTCGACATCTTCTTCAATCTGCTGCTGGTCCTGGGCTTGCCGGAGATCGCGATCTGGCTCGTGCGGGTGCGCCAGATCCGCGGAATGGGCCTCGAGAAGCGGCCCAGGCGCCGCAGGATGCTGAAGGAAGGGCGATTCCTGGTCCTCGCCTTTGCCTTGATCTACATCGCCCTGCTCGTCCTGCCCTTCCAGAGCCCCTACATCTCCTACCCCGCCCTGCAGGACCGCATGGAGGCCAATGGCGAGTCGGTCGAGGCGGTCTTTCCCCCGGTGAACTTCACCTTCCGCGACACCGGCTTCCGAAGCCTGGAGGCCCCGAGCAGTGCGCACGTCCTGGGGGTCGACCCTAGCGGCCGGGATGTCGGGGTCCGAATGCTGTACGGAATCCGCGTCTCCCTGTCGATCGGCGTGGTAGCGGTCTCCATTTTTGTGACGATTGGAATTCTGCTCGGTGCGACCGCCGGCTACTTCGGTGGCTGGATCGACGTGGGGATCCAGCGCCTCATCGAGATCTTCATGTCCCTGCCGGTGCTCTTTGTGATCATCACGCTCATCGGCTTTCTGGAGCGCGCGTCCATCTTCCACATCATGATCCTCATCGGAATAGTGAGGTGGACGGGGGTGGCCCGTCTAACCCGCGGTGAATACCTGCGCCTGCGCAACCAGGATTTTGTTACGGCGGCAGAGGCCTTGGGCTACAAGCGCCGATCGATCATCTTCCGCCACATCCTCCCCAACGCATTGGGACCCGTGCTGGTCGCCGCCACCTTCGGCGTGGCCTCGGCCATCCTCATGGAGAGCACCTTGAGCTTCTTGGGGCTGGGAGACATCAGCGCCCCGTCGTGGGGACAGACCCTGCGCGAGGGCTATGCATCCGGCGAATGGCACCTCATTTTGTCGCCAGGATTCGCTATCTTCATAACCGTCTCCCTCTTGAACCTGGTGGGCGAAGGGCTGCGCGATGCCCTCGATCCCAAGCTCCGGAAGTAGAAAGGACGGTCTGTGACTACAGCCAGCGAGGACACAGGCCTCTTGGAGGTGGACGGGCTCCGCACCTACTTCTACACCGACATCGGCGTGGCTCGTTCGGTGGATGGGGTCTCCTTCTCCATCGACAGGGGCGAGACCCTGGGTGTCGTCGGCGAGTCTGGCTGCGGGAAGTCCGTGACGTCGTTGTCCATCATGGGCCTCATCCCCAAGCCCCCCGGCAAGATCGTCGACGGCGCGATCCGATTCAGGGGCCGTGACCTGATCGGACTAAGCGAGCGGGAGTTGCAGGATCTTCGGGGGCGCAGGATCTCGATGATCTTTCAGGAGCCGATGACCTCGCTGAACCCCGTCTACACCGTAGGCAATCAGATCATGGAGGCCATCCTGGTGCACGAGGATGTGCCGGTAGAGGAGGCCCGGGCCCGGGCCATCGACATGTTGTGCAAGGTCGGCATTCCCTCCGCCGCGGAACGGGTGGACGAGTACCCCCACCAAC
>CAYTDF010000692.1:0-3316 GCA_964436365.1 uncultured bacterium
GATTCCGAAGGCGAGGCTTCATCGGCATCTTGTGCCCACAGCGGTACCGTTGGCCCAAACCACAAGAGGATTGAGAAGGCCAAGGTCGTGAGCGGAAGAAGAGAGGGAGTCCATACTCTCTTGGTCTCGCCAGTCCACTCGTCGTCAAATTGAAAGCGGTAAACTTGTTCGGTTTTAATAGGTCGCTCCATCCTTTGAGGAAAACTTTGGAATCGGAGTTAGGATACCTCCGTGGCTCATTATGCCGTTGCTTGAACTGTACTCCAGCAGATCGTACGATTGCGATGGCCCGTACCCAAGAATCACGAGCGAATGGCCTGAGCGGTAGGCCTTGTATAACAAGGGGAAATTCTCTACCGGACCGATATTGAATCGTATTTCCGATTCCGGCTCGGCGTGGTACAGACCGGAGTGAGGAACCGCCTGCCCGCTTTCCGCTAACGCGTCTTTAAAGACATCGGTCAAACGGCTGTGGATGTAGGCAATCGGAGTCGTCAGACGGTCATGTGCGGTGGGCTCATCCGAATGGCGTGGCAATCTTCCGTTATCCAGTCCATACTGCATAAGGGCATCGCGCAACGTTCGTTCGTTGGATTGCGAACGCGCCACTTGAGCGCGGACGCGCGCATTGCGGAAGTTGGGGATGGCGATGGCCGCCAGGATGCCGATAATGGCGACGACGATAAGTAACTCGATCAGCGTGAAAGCAAAAGCATGCCTTCTCATCTACACGAACCCCAATTGATGTCTGATTTAAGCCAATCTACAGCAAATTCATGGTAGTCGAGTGGATACGACCGTGTCAAGTAAGCTTTTTATTGTGGAATGGCCTCTCCCATCGACACGTCTCAGCTGTGTGGCGTGGTTCGACGCGGCGGGAGAAAGGCGTTGCGCTTTCTTTTTCGCGCGATGGGGATATTCTAGTTAGAGATCGACACCTCACCCGAAGGAGAATGAAATGCTGCGTCTCTCATCGGATTCACAACACCGCAAAGCTGCAGGGGTATGGTTGCCTGCGACCTTAATTCTCGTCGCCCTCACAGTTGGGGCGCCACCTCGAGGCGTCTCGCAGGTCAGTACACCCGAAGAAGAATACAAGGGGACCGACCGGGTTGAAGAGTGGAAAGGGAAGAGGATCCTCTACCTCACTCCCCATCCCGATGACGACACATTTCCATCTGGCGGGACGCTGGCCAAACTCGCCGCAAACGGAAACAGTATTCATATCGTGGTCTATACATCGGATAATGCCGGATCGAAAGATCCTGACATGACGCACGAGCGCTTGGCCGCCATACGCAAGCACGAAGAAGAGGCCGCGTGCAAGGTCCTCGGAATTCCAATTGAGAACATCCAGTGGTTTGGATATGACGATGGGATGTTGGAGTATGCGGATCGTAAGGAATTTACAAAACGCGTGGCTCGTGAGATACGACGCGTCCGCCCTGACGCGATTTTCGCAATCGATCCGGGATCGCCATATCAACAGTGGCATAAGAGTGACCACCGTATAGCTTCTGTGATCTCCGCAGATGCAATTCGCGCTGCCCGCTGGCGTCTTTATTTCCCGGAACTGGAGAAGGAAGGGTTTAAGGCTTGGGAAGTTCCACTCTGTTTCTTCTTTTACTCGGCGCAACCCAACTATACGGTGGACATCACGGATGTCGCGGAGACGAAGGCCAGAGCCTCGGCTGAGCATATCAGCCAGTTTGGCGATATGCTCTATAAGTACGATCCGAAAGCAGCAATGAAGCGCGAGGATCTCACTCAGAAACTCCTTTCGGGAATTCTCGACGATAAAGAACGATCCGTCGAACGATTCAGGCGTTCCGCAGCGTACTAATACAGTATGTCTGCGAAAGACAATCGCTTCATTGTTGCATTGAACAGAGAGATTACGGTGGCGGACATAACGGCGCCGCCGTTCAGAGGAGAGTCACATACATGCCGACGAAAGAACATACGACCCGCAGAAGTTTCTTGAAAGCCTCTTTATTGGGTGCCGCCGCGACCGCCACCGGTGTAGGTGGCTCGCTCCGTGCGGCCCAGGCGTTGGAGCACGTTACAATACGTCCAGGGAAGAGCCGCGTCGCTATCACGACCGGCGACGACCGCGCGGACAACATTTTTCGGGGATTGAAGGTCTTCGAAAAAGAGATCGCGAATGCCATCGGCAATCGTCGTGTTGTCATCAAGCCGAATAACGTGATCATCACCAATCCATTGTGCGCCACACACGCCGGGTGTTTGGAGGGCATACTCGAATTCCTCACATCGATTGGCAAGACCGACGTAATGATGGCCGAAGCTCCGGCTGTCGGCTCGGCAATCGACGGTTTTGAGAACTACGGGTATCTCGACCTGACGAAGAAATACAAGGTCGATCTCGTCGACATCGACAGCGGCGCTTTTGAAATCATGCACGCTATTGACGAAACTGACTTTCAGCCGCACCCGGTGCGTATGTCCCAAATCCTTCTCGATCCGAATCATTTCATCATCTCCGCGGCGGTCATGAAGACGCATAACTGCGTTACGGCCACGCTCTCCCTGAAGAACATCGTGTTGGCCGCTCCGCTCAAGAATCCCGGTTTTCAATGGACTTCTGAATGGATGGAGTCAAAAGGAAGCGACAAGGTGGCGATGCACGGGAGGGGCATTCGAGGAATCAATTACAATTTGTTCACGATGGCGTCGAGGCTACATCCCGACTTGTCGATCGTCGATGGCTACACAGGAATGGAAGGCAACGGGCCCGTCGCTGGAACGCCTGTCGACCATCGTGTGGCGGTCGTGGGCACGGACTGGCTGGCGACGGACCGAGTCGCGGTCGAACTCATGGGTATCGATTTTTCGAGAATTGGCTACCTGAACTATTGCGCTCAGGCGGGGATGGGGCAGGCGGATCTCGATCGACTCGAAATCGTCGGCCCAGCGATCGGCGACCACATCAAGTCATACCGGCTTCACGATAATGAAAAGGAGCAGATGCAGTGGATGAAGCCGATGACGGGGTGAATCGACCTAGATCGGTACTGCGGACTCCATGAAGCTGGGTGAGTCCTGTGCCGTGCCGGATATCACGGAGATACATTATGAGCAGGACCCACACGACCGCGTTCACACTCATTGAACTGCTCATCGTTGTTGCGATAATCGGCATTCTCGCAGCCATTGCGGTCCCCAACTTCCTCGGTGCACAGATTCGAGCGAAGGTCGCGCGTGTGAACGCTGAGCTGCGCAACCTCTCGACGGCGATCGAAGCCTACCGGAGCGATAATGGGGCTTACATTCCCTGGCAACTCACTCCGGAGAT
>CAYTDF010000693.1:0-3314 GCA_964436365.1 uncultured bacterium
CAGACCATTCTACTGGCCACTTCGAAGTTCCGTCAACACGATGCACTGTCACGCTTCGTCCTCTTGTTCGCCGTGGATAAGCTCTTCTTCGAGCACGTCGCGCTTGTCGCTACGTCTTGAACGGAAAGGAAAACGATTTGTTCTCACTTCGAGGTTTCACTCCGTTTGTACTCCTCATCGGTCTCACACTCACTGTCCAAACGCAACAACGTTCGAATCTCACCTTGCCCGGCGAGGAATGTCTCGTTCCCTGCCGCGAGATTGTTTCCGGAGGTCAGCCCAAGGACGGAATCCCCGCGATCACCGACCCTGTCTGGATGACGGTGGAGGAATCCCTAGATGAGGGATGGCCTGCGGACGACGATCTCGTGCTCGGCGTTGTTCGTAACGGCGATGCACGGGCCATGCCGCTCAACATTCTCTATTGGCACGAGATCGTCAATGAGACGATCGGAGGCGAACGAAGTGTCGTCAGCTACTGTCCTCTCACTGGATCGGGACTGCACTTCGCGGGGCAAACCGCTTCGGGGATGAGCGATTTCGGCGTCTCGGGCCGACTACGAAACAACAACTTGCTTCTCTATAACCGTGCCGGAGACGAGACCTGGTGGAGCCAGATCCTCTCCACGGGGATTACTGGAGCGGCAATGGGCGAACAGCTGACGCGTCTTCCCGTCGTCGAAACGACATGGGAGGCGTGGCGGACTCTTCGAGCCGACACGCTGGTTCAGTCTCCTCGCACGGGGTACGCGCGCGACTACGGGCGCTATCCATACGGGAGTTACGAAAGCCTCGACCGGCCGCCGCTCTTCTCGATGGAAGATAGATATGAAGACGGACGTCTTCCTCCGAAATTACGCGTACTGGGGATTACTGGGACAAGTGGGACACGGGCGTATCCGGTTGACGAGTTTGACCCTGTCGACGCGGTCAATGACGTCTTTCAGAAGACGCCGATTCTTGTGGTCCACGACAAGGAAGCCCGCCTGACCTTGGCCTATAAACGAAGTGTGAACGGCCGGATCTTGACCTTCGAGACGCATTCCGACGACACCTTCCCCGTTACGTTGTACGACACCGAAACGGGTTCGACCTGGACTGCGCTTGGCGAAGCGGTCTCCGGTCCGCTCGCGGGCACTCGGCTCGAGCCGGTCACCGATAGTTTCGTCAGTTTCTGGTTTGCCTGGGCCGCGTTCTTCCCCGACCCAGAGATCTACACGAGGGGATCGGAACAGGAGCGCTCGGCGCTCTCAGGATCGATCTGGAAACGGCTCTAGTCACCACACGGAGTGTTCCCGCCGCACTTGCCTCGTCTGCCAAAAAGCCCAAAACTCCACGCAGGGAGATCCTACGTGGAGAGTTTGGCTGTGCCGACGTTCCACCGATGCGGAGGAAACGCTGCCGATGAATCGAAGAGATTGCCTGCGGCTGATCGCAGCCGGAATGGCTTCGAGTTCCTGTGCCGGAGCGAGACGCCTATCCTCCGATCCTCCCCCGCGCAAACCGAACATTATCTTCATTCTGGCCGACGATCTCGGGTACGCGGATATTGGGTGTTTCGGAAGTCGTGTTATCCAGACTCCTCATCTGGATCGGTTGGCGGAAAGGGGAATGCGTTTTACGCATTTCTACGCGGCTTCGGGTGTTTGTACGCCGACACGCGCCAGCTGTATCACGGGCCGGTACCCTCTTCGCTTCGATATCACACAGCATTTCAAAGACGGCGATGAGAATCTGCCGCGCGATACGGTTACGCTTCCGAAACTCTTGCGGCAAGCGGGGTACTCCACGGCGCATGTCGGTAAATGGCATCTAGGCGGGCTCAACAAGCACCAGACCGAAAACCGCGCGGCCAGCATCCCCGGGCCACTCGAACACGGTTTCGATCATTATCTGGCCATGTACGAGGGCCCCGGGATACGAGGGACCTTGCTGCAAAACAGGCGGCTCTATCGCGACGGTGGTCACCACCTGGTGAGAAACGACAGCCCTGTCGAACCCGTCGAGCGTCATTGGACCGACTACAAAATCGACGAATCACTCGAGCTGATCGACCGCTATCACCACGACGACCGTCCGTTCTTTTTGAACCTCTGGTTCGATGCGCCGCACACGCCCTACGAACCGGCTCCCGAACCTCATCTCCAACCGTACAAGGATAAGGCGACCGGCGACGACCGGCTCTATCGATCGATGGTCTCTCACCTCGACGCCGGTGTGGGGCGGATCGTGAACAAGCTGGACGCTCTGGGGATCGCCGAGAACACACTGATTCTATTCACCAGCGATAACGGCCCATCGTTCCAGGGTAGTCCCGGCCGGTACCGGGGCGGAAAGGCCGATCTTCACGAAGGCGGTCTGCGCGTGCCGATGATGGCTGTCTGGCCCGGTCGGATACCCGCAGGGACGGAGAGTAATTTTCTCGCGCACACAAACGACCTGTTGCCGACTTTTTGCGCCGCCTCGGGGGTGCCGTTGCCGCCGCAGGTGGAGTTTGACGGTCTTAGCCTTCTCCCTCTTTTAGCCGGTGAGAAAATAGAAGAAGAGCGCGGCACGCTTTTCTGGCAGTTGGATACCTACAAATGGTATCCGCAGCCCGGTGATAAGCCGGAACCGTTCGCTACCGAGATTGCGCGGAACGGACGCTGGAAACTGCTGGCTAGAGACGGTGAACCGACCGAACTGTTCGACCTGGACGCTGACCCCTCTGAAACGACCGATCTCCTGGAGCGGAGACCCGAGATTGTGAAGCGATTGGCCGGGGAACTCCAGGCCTGGTTACGGGAGCCGAGACATTCTTGGAAGACGGAGTAGCATTGTCGAGCCTCTGCCGTCCGCGCACTCTTGTGTGGTGTGCAAAAAACGAAAACGGAGAAAGCGATGCCTGTATCGATTCGACCTCGTGGTTTTACTCTCATTGAACTTCTGATCGTCGTTGCGATCATCGGTGTTTTGGCGGCCATCGCGGTCCCTAATTTCCTTAACGCACAGGTTCGCGCGAAACTCGCCAGGGTCCAAAGCGATCTCCGAGCCGTCGCTACCGCCGCCGCCTCCTATCGAATCGAGCACAACGCCCATCCCTGGCCTGTGGTGAAACCTCAGCATCTGTTGATCGGCGTCAAAGAGTTCACGACACCCATTGCGTACATGAACTCCATCGAACTCGAGGACCCCTTCAAACCGTCGAGGCTGTTCCGGCCCGAGTTCGACAACGCCAACCAAGTCTCCTATGTCTACGCGAACTACAAGGGCGCTTGGGCACAGAACCGGCCGGAGCCGAAGCCCATCGGCATCTGCATCAAGTCGGACGGGCC
>CAYTDF010000694.1:0-3307 GCA_964436365.1 uncultured bacterium
CCACCGTCGAGCCGATCCCGAAACCTTCCACGGTTGTACCTGTGAACGACTTGAAACCGGCACTTCGAAATATCTCGCCCACACAGCCGATGTGGTTTATGGCACTGGCTATAACTCCATCTGTATGAAGCGTCACACCGTGATCATAGTAGCTGACGTATTTCGTAGTTAAACCGAGGCGTTTACCATTAGGCTTTCCCCAAATCGCCTTAACCTCACCCAGGGTCATTCCTAGACAGATTGCGCCCACGCCCTGCCCGGGATGGATGGTGTGCGGTATTGCCTCTGTGGAACCATCCACCATATGGACCACGGCGTCTTCGGGGTACTGCGGAGTCATGAACGCGGCTTCCACCGGAACGTTCCATTTGAAACGGTTGATTCTCTGTAGCGGTCCTAAACCTGAACTGTCTTTCGCGTCCCCCCCAATGGTAAAGCGCACTTCCACCGGTAGAAACGTTTCCACATCGACCAACCATTCATGACGCCCGGAAGAACGAATATAGCGATGGTACTTCCTACCATCCCGTTCGATCGTTTCTTCAAATTTGTAATTATGCTCTATTAGATGTTCAAGCAACGAATCGCGGACAATCATCCCACTGTACATCTCCGCCTCTCGGAGTTCGAACATCGTGTCCGGAAAGTTCCGCATGACGTTCACGTGGTTGGTGAGTCGATTGAATCTGAGCACTTCGCCCTTATGTATCCATGTTGTCTCATCGCATGCAACGTGTTGCTTACCTCTCACTCGATTAACCCGGTCTATGCGAAGCGTATCCGGCTCGATCCAGGTAAATCGACGCACACCGCCTTCTTTGTCCAAACCCGGCCCGTGCTCGAGAATCATCGTCTTGACGTTGCTTAGCGCCTCGACTGTCTTCGCCAACACCTCATCGGCGGGCAGGCTCACAACCAGAACCGCGGGAACCACCCAAGTTAACGCGCCGACCACCAACGCGCCGACACCCGCATACAGAAGCCGTGGCTTCCATCGATACGCTCTTGGATCTGCGCTAGGCAGACTGACCGGGGAGTTGAGACGCGCTTCCTCCAGTATTCGCCCCCGCAACACCGCCCGGTGCGAATCGTTCTGGAACACAGGAATCGCACTTGTCTTTAGTATGTCATCGATTCGCTTTGCTTTTTCATTCATTTTGCCGTTCCTCCGTTCGACTGAGGTATGCCGCCATCAGTCGGCGCGCGTGGTGAAGTCGCCACTTCACCGTGATGACCCGGGATCCTGTGATCTCTGCGATTTCTCGCATAGATTTCTCTTCAAAGTAAAAAAGAACGACGTTCAGGCAGTATTTCGGCTTCAATCTGGCAATCGCCCCAAACAATCGTTCGCATTCTTGCTCTTCTTCCAGCCGTCTGCGGGGCGTGGGTGAGGATCTATCGATAAGGACACAGCTGTCGACGTCGATTTGGCTGTCGATGGGCTGGCCATTCTGTTTTCGCAGGTGATTCATTGTAGCGTTCGACGCGATTCGATAGATCCAGCTCGTGAACCGGCCTTTCGCTGGATCGAACGAATGCAGCCCCTTGAGCGCGTTCAGAAACGTCTGGCTGGTGATATCTTCGGCGTCATGATTGTTCATGACGGTCCGCAGAACGAAGTTGTAGATTCTCGAATAGTAAATGTCATAGAGACGAACGAACGCTTCTGGATTCCGCTGCGATTCCCGGACCAGCGAAACCGTGGCCTCTTCCTCGCCGGGACCGCTTCTCTGTTCGGCTCCGGCGGGAACACTCTCCACCCGTTCTTGTCCCGCGATCATTTTGGAGCTTTTCTCAAGAGTTTCTTTGGTAGCGCGCACGCAGTGCCCGCGAAATTCAGGCATCTAGCGTCTTTTTATCGGAAGGAACTTCTGGGAGATACCATGATTTCCGATCCGGCAGCTCTGTTCGCTCGTCATAGATGTATACACGGGTTTCCCAGAAAGGTTGGAGTTATTTCCAGCCCCCCCCACAACCTCGTGCCGATGCCCCGCTTCGCATATAATTCCCAAACACCTAAGAAACGACTGCTTGAGAAGAATCCGACCGAATGCCACGGGAAATCAGCCAACGTATTGTCCTCTGGAGCCCGGTCGCCCTGGCGGCGATGGCCTACTTGCCCAGCCTGCTGGGCGGCTTCGTCTATGACGACCGCACCATCACTGTCTTGGCGGACCCGATCGTGCATGGCCGCATCGGCTGGCTAGAAGCCCTTATGCGGGACCGGCCATTACGAGGCTTCTCCTATGCGTTCGACTGGTGGCTCTGGGTCCCCTGGCTCGGACAGGAACGCGCCGCGTTCGGCTTCCATCTTCAAAATCTCGTTTGGCACGTGTTGAATGTCTACCTCTTCGCCCGGCTCTGTGAACGTTTGGGCGTTGAACGAAGGTTCGCGACCGCCGCCGCCGCCGTCTTCGCCGTACATCCCATGGGTTGCGAGGCGGTCACTTGGATATCCGGCCGAAAGGACCTGCTCTGCCTCGCGTTCGGCCTGCTAACTCTCCACGCCAACCTCAGCTTCCTCCAAGAGGAACGCTTAGGACGCCGCGCGCTCGGATACGCGTTCGCCTCGCTGCTAACGTTGACTCTGGCCCTGCTCTCGAAACAGGTCGCGGTCATGCTGCCCGTCCTGGGCGCGATCGCGATCTTGCTGGCCCGGCGCAACGCGTGGCTGTTCCCACCCCAGCGGGCCTTCGCGCTAATCGGTCTACAGCTCGGCTTGGTGGCCGTCGTCTCGCTGCTCTGGCTGCGGTTGGGAGACGCGGTCGCAATGACGGCGCAGGGCACATTCCGGGATCCGGGAGTCCAGGGCATCGAGTGGACCGGCCGCAGCGCACTCCTGACCGGCTCGCTGGTCTGGGGCAAGGTGCATCGCCTGCTGCTCCTCCCCTGGGATCCGACCCTCGAACGCAGAATCCTCCCCGTCACCGAATGGAGCGACCTCCGCTGGCTGATGGGTCCGCTCTGGACATTCGCCGTCGCGGGCTTCTTGTGGGCCGCTCGCAAACAGACGCGCGTCCCGCACGCGGGCTATCTATGGATCGCGGCCGCCTGGGTGCCGACCTCGGGCCTCTTGCCGATCGCCTACGTCATGGCCGATCGCTACCTCTACATCCCCAGCGTAGGTTACGGTCTGCTCGTAGCGGGAGTCCTCGGCGCGGTCAGTCAATGGCTGCCGGGATTCGAGAATCGCAAACGCATCCTCGGCATCGCTCTCTTCTGTGTGGCTCTGCTCTTCGCACGAACCTGGACCCGCACTCTGGATTGGCGCAACGAGACCGCGCTGCTGCGCTGCACGCTTCTGCAG
>CAYTDF010000695.1:0-3306 GCA_964436365.1 uncultured bacterium
GCTTGTAGACCACATTCTCCCTACCGGCACGTCGGCTGTCCTGGGGGCCGACCCGAATACGGGCAAGAGCTTTCTACAGATGGAGCTGGCCGTTGCGGTGGCCACGGGCACACCGTGGCTCGGCCAGTTCAAAGCAACACAGGGAAGCGTGCTGGTGATCGACTCTGAAAACTCGCTGCCTGATCTTCGGCGTAGGGGGCTGAAACTGCTCCGAGGGCGCGGGCTCCCGGAGGAGGGGGATCTCCCCATCGAGTATCTCGTTGGCAGTAGCATGAACCTATCGGACCAGCGACACGTGGTAGGGCTGGAGGCCCTGTTGGCAGACCGTTCTCCTGCGCTTGTCCTCATCGACAGTCTTGTGCGCGTACACGGAGCATCGGAGAACTCGGCCACAGAAATGGCTGCCGTCTTTGCGGAGCTCAAGAGGATTCTGGACACCTTTGGTTGCACCGTCCTCTTCACACACCACAGCCGAAAGATGGGCATGTTCAATGCCTCGGGCCAGATGCTCCGTGGATCTACCGAAATCAGAGCTTTCGTGGACACGTCCCTCTTCCTCCGGAAGGTGGGCGAGGCCCTGCGTGTGGAGCACGACAAGGCTCGGCACGGAGAACCGGTTCCCAACTTCGTGGTCGAGATCGTGGACCCCCCAGAGATACCTGATTCGACCGTTGTCCGCTACGTGGGAGAGGCCCAGGGAGAGGGGGAAGATCGGAGCCAGCAGGCAGAGGAGTTCCTGCTTACGTTGCTGGCGCAGGGGGGACAGTTCCGTCAGGACATTCTGAAGCTGGCAAAGGAGATGGAGCTCTCTGAAACCACCATCGACCGGGCGATGAAGGCCCTGATTGAGACAAGGCAGGTGAAGCGGGAGCAACGGGGCAGTAAGGCCTTCTTCACACTGCTCCAACCATCCTCGTCATCGTCAGACCATATAGGAGACGATGATGGTTCAGAAGACCAGCAGCCCGACTTCGAGGAGGTGGAAGTCTGATGGAAGTTCTGGCCCGATTGCGCGAGATCGGCTATCAGATCCAGGTTGCGGGGGACACGATCCACTGCCACTGGCGGGGGGCAGGGAAGCCGGACCCGGACGAGGTGGGCCCCCTGGTAGAGGAGTTGCGCCAGCGCAAGGCTGAGGCGTTGGAGGCCCTGCGGGAGCCCCAAGCCGAAGTGCCTTTGCCGGATCCATTCGATCCCGAAGCCTACCCGCCTGAGGGGCTGATCATCTGTCTACCCGACCTGAAACGCCCCGGTCGGTGGATTGCCCGAAGGACGGGGACATTGGCACCCGTGGGCCACGGGGCTGATCAGTGGGAGGCCATCATGGACCTTGACCGGCTGGAACGGGAGCAGGAGGACGCCTGATGGGCCAGATGCCTGTGATCCAATCATCCGGCCACCCGCATGGGTGTGAAAATAATCAACACTCCGCCTATCCCTATGCCCGAAAATGCCTTACGTGCCTGAGCTTCTGGCATCAGGGTAGTAGCAGCCAATCGCCTCCTTACCTGCTGGCGCATCCGCCTTGGGACACCCTTCACGGCGCCGTGATCTGTGGTGTAAGCGGGGGGGTGCACTCTGGCCCCTTACGAGGCCCCCCTTGGTCCGGCCCGATATGTGGGTTGTTGAGGGCCGCTTGACATCTGTGCCTACAAAGTCAGGCGGGGGAGTTGGGCGGGAGCACGGCAGATCGATCTTTGGCAATAGAACAGCGGTATATCGTGCCCAGGGACGCTGTGTGGGCGGCAGATGCAGTGGCCCTGGGCACGGGAGACGAGGACCGGATGAATGCAGCCACGGGTCCTGCCATTGCCCTACCTTGTCCATGGGGGTCGCTCATCGTTCACTTGAGCTGCCATATGCTGCACGGTATTTTCAATCGAACGGTGAGCTTTCAGCATGCATTCAAGAAAGTGAGCCACGGCTCCCAGTAGCAGGACCATAAGAGGCACCCCGAGCACGATGGCTTTGTCCACATACGGCGTTGCCCAATCCATATCAACCTCCGTTGTCTCTGGCCTTTTCCAGCAACGCGCCCACGCCTCAGCTTGCCATGTCGAAGGGGTCGGCCAGCATTGTGTGGTCCTGTGACCCTCTGGCCCCCCCCGGCAGTAGGCGCGACGGGCCTTATGTCTACGGTCCCGGCTGCAGCATCACGCTCTCGCCTTTGCGGTTGTGGGCACCCACGACACCGTTGCCGCTCTCGTCAACGTAAAGCTGGACTGCCTCGTCCCGCGTGCCTGTCTTATTCAGAACAAGAAGGCGGCCCCCGTGCGCGTCGCCCCGTATCTCCAGGAGCGATAGACCTTCTCTGGACATCACTGAAAGGAGGCCCGTTCCAATCTGTCCGGGGTCTGCAAACGTCTGGCCGATAGTGGTGCTGAGGTTGTGGAGATGGTTGTACACCTCGATCTTGCCACCCACGGCCCAAGGGTAGACACTGACAACAGCCACGCCGCTATCATCCACGACCTCCAGCTTCCTGCATTTAACCAAGCCCTTCACCTCTGACTTCGTGGCCGCAACCGTCACACCTGCCACCAGAGCCAGGACCAGGACCGCAGTCACAGCGCGCCACTGCTTCACGCTTCGCTCCAGGTTCGCAAGACGGATCTCAAGGGCGATCATGGCTCATCCTCCTCCTTCAACCTATGGCCAGTGCCAATATCTCCGGAGACTCTCTCGTAACCGGCATTGCTCACCTTCTTGAGCAACATCACAACGTAGGCCGTAGTCACCCACAACATGGGCAGAGAACAGGTCACAGGACGTTCCTCAAGTCTGGCCCTGGCCTCTGCACCTAAGAGAACGAACCAGCAGCCTGCAGTCACAAACGCCCATATCCCTTCAGGCCATTTCGATTTGCTGGCACCATAGCGCCGCCTTTTCAGCGACCGGTAGGCCAATGTCCCAGCGATTATGCCAAATCCTGCCCAACGTTCCTCGAAGCCTATTCCTGCTTCAGCTTCGGTATGCACCTTGCCCTCCAAGTGATTCCGAAAAAGCTGGCTGTGCCCAGAAAGGCTCAGCAGTACCCCAAAGGCCAGCGCCAGACTAGACAGCCACAGTCTTGGGGGCTTTCGTTCAGGATCTGGCATCCTCAGGATCTCCCGTCGCAGATCTGCATTTTAAGCCTCTTCTGTACACGAGCTCGGCAGACTGTCGCCTCGGGTCTACCGTGGCCTAGTCGCCCTCAGAGCCCCTTGAAGAAGACCTCCTTTTCACTGGTCATCAGTCCGCACCTGGCCTCCACGTGCCCCTCAATCCTGACAAACAGATCGGTGATCTGGTCAAGTGGGGTTACCC
>CAYTDF010000696.1:0-3297 GCA_964436365.1 uncultured bacterium
GATTTTCCGGACTCGGGCAGCCCGGCCTCCTGCAGGGCCTGCTGGATGTCGTCGAGCGTGGCACCGTCGAAAACCGGCGATGCGATGTTGAGACCCAGCCTCTGGGCCGCCCACCCCAGGTGCGTCTCCAGGATCTGCCCCAGGTTCATGCGCGACGGCACCCCCAGCGGGTTCAGGATAATGTCGATGGGCGTACCGTCCGGCAGGTAGGGCATATCTTCTTCAGGCACGATGATCGACACAACGCCCTTGTTGCCGTGGCGTCCCGCCATCTTGTCGCCCACCATCAACTTTCGCTTCCGCGCGATGTAAACTTTGACCAACTGCACGATGCCTGGCGGTAGTTCGTCGCCCCTGGCCACCTTCTCCAGTTCACGCTCCAGTTCTTCTTCCCCCGATCGGACCAGCTGCTCCGACAACTCGACGATGCGGTCGATGCGTCTGCTGGTCGTGGCGTTGTCCACCCACATCTCGTCGGGTCGGACCAGGTCGAGGTCGAGCCTCTCGGCCAGCTTGGCGTCGAATACCTTGCCGGAACGAGCGACAACGGCCCCGTCATCGGAGTTCCGCAACAGGTTGACCTTCTTGCCGTCGAGCAACTCGAAAACCTGCTCGTCCCGGCTGTTCCTGATGGTTTTGATCTTCTCGGTGATCTGCTTCCGCAGTGCGGCCGCCTTGTCCTTGTCGGCCTTCCGCGTCTTCTCGTCCCGCTCCTTGCGTGAGAAGAGCTTGCGATCCATCACCACGCCGTCCATGCCCGGCGGCGCCTTGAGAGACGCGTCTCGAACATCCCCTGCCTTTTCGCCGAAAATTGCGCGAAGCAGCCTTTCCTCGGGGGAAAGTTCCGTTTCTCCCTTGGGCGTCACCTTGCCCACCAGAATATCGCCCGGTCGAACTTCCGCTCCCACGCGAATGATGCCGAACTCATCCAGGTTGCGCACTGCCTGCTCGCTCACGTTCGGGACTTCCCGCGTTATCTCTTCCGCGCCCCGCTTCGTGTCCCGGACCTGGAGTTCATATTCCTCGATGTGGATCGAGGTGAAAATGTCCTTCTTGATGAGCCGCTCCGAAACGATGATGGCATCTTCGAAGTTGTAGCCATTCCAGGACAGGAAGGCACACAACACGTTTGAACCCAACGCCAAATCACCCCGGTCGGTGGCGCATCCGTCGGCCAACACATCACCGGCCTCGACACGATCGCCTACCCGAACCAGGGGTTTCTGGTTGATGCAGACGTTCTGGTTCGAGATCTTGAACTTGATCAACTTGTAGATGTCTTCATCGAACAGGTCGATCACCTCTGCGCCCCGCGTCTTGCGACGCTTCACCACAATACGCTCCGCGCTCACGTAGGAGATCACGCCAGCATTCCGGGCGATAACAACGGCCTTGGAGTCGACCGCCACCCGATGCTCCATACCCGTCCCCACAAAGGGGGCCTCCGTCTTGAGCAACGGCACGGCTTGGCGCTGCATATTCGAACCCATCAATGCACGGTTGGCATCGTCGTGCTCCAGGAACGGGATAAGCGAGGCTGCGGTGCTAACCAACTGGCACGGCGAAACATCCATGTAGTCGATGTCGCCCGGGGTCACCAGCGGGTAGTCATCGCGACGGCGCGCCTGGATGGCGGCCTCGGAGAACTTGCCGCTCTTCTCCAGCAGCGCATTTGCCTGCGCTATGGTGTGCTTGTCCTCCTGGTCGGCCGAGAGATACTCGATCTCGTCGGTGACCCGGCCGTTCTCGACCGCGCGGTAGGGCGTCTCGAGAAAGCCCAGAGGGTTGATCAGCGCGTAGGTCGAGATGTTGGCGATCAGGCCGATGTTTGGCCCTTCAGGCGTCTCGATCGGGCAGATCCGACCGTAATGCGTGTGATGTACATCGCGGACCTCGAACCCTGCCCGGTCCCTGGTGAGCCCACCGGGGCCCAACGCCGAGAGACGACGTTTGTGAGACAACTCATCCAACGGATTGGTCTGCTGCAGAAACTGCGAAAGCTGGCTGCTTCCGAAGAAGGCCTGGACAACGGTCGACACCGTCCTCGCATTCACCAGGTCGTGCGGCGTAATCTGGTCCGAATCTCTCAGGCTCATCCGTTCGCGGATGGTGCGCGCCATACGCGCCAGTCCGATCGAGAATTGGTTCGACAGGAGTTCGCCGACCGACCGGATGCGGCGATTGCCCAGGTGATCGATGTCGTCAGTGAAGCCGTCGCCCCTGAACAGGTCGATCAGGTAGCGGATAACCTTGAGAAAATCCTCGATGCACAGCGTCGTGGACGAAAGCGGCAGATCCATATTCATCCGCTGGTTCAGCCGATATCGACCGACCTCTCCCAGATTATAGCGCTTGGGGCTGAAGAAGTGACGGTCGAGCAATCCCCGCGCGGTCTCCATGTTCGGCGGATCGCCGGGGCGAAGGAGGTTGTAGATCCGAGAAAGGGCCTCCTCTTCGTTATCACACGGGTCCTTCTGAAGCGTGTTGGACACCACGTTGGCATCATTCTCCTCATCTACGTCCAGCACGGTCAGACGGGTGATCTTGCTTCCCTTCAGCGCCTCCAGGTTCTCCTCCGTGATGGTCCGGAACGCCTCGATGACTACCTCGCCCGTCTTCTTGTCCACCGCATCCGCCGCCGTGATCTGCCCGATGGCTTCTTCATCGACTTTGATTTGCTTGTCGTCGTGGAAGATGCTCAGAATCTCCTCGGCGCGCCCATACCCCAGTGCGCGAAGGAAGGTGGTAACCGGCAACTTCCGCCTCCGGTCGATGTGGACATACATGATGTCATTGATGTCGAGGCTGAATTCGAGCCAGGCTCCCTTATAGGGGATCACGCGGGCAGAGAAGAGTCGCTTGCCGTTCGGGTGGATCGACTCGTCAAAGAATACTCCCGGCGACCTGTGAAGCTGGCTGACGATCACGCGTTCGGAGCCGTTGATGATGAAGGTGCCCTCATCCGTCATCAGCGGCAGTTCACCCAGGAACACAGTCTGTTCGACAATGTCCTTGATCCGGGGATCGTCGTTCTCCTGCTTCTCGCGGGAAATCAGACGCAGCGTGGCCCGCAGCGGGGCAGCATGCGTTGTGCCTCGCTCAAGGCACTCGGTGACCTCGTACTTCGGTGTACCGACTGAGTAGTCGACGAACTCGAGCGAGTAGAGGTTGTGGACGTCTGTGATCGGAAAGATACTGTCAAATACCGCCTGAAGGCCTTGGTCCTCGCGCCCACCAGACGGTGCGTCCTTCTGCAGGAACCAGTTGTACGAGTCCAACTGCACATCCAACAGGTTC
>CAYTDF010000697.1:0-3293 GCA_964436365.1 uncultured bacterium
CCGGTCGAAGCGTTTCAAACTCTCTTGCCGCCGATGCCACCCCGCCACGAACCGGCGCTGATCAAAGAGAATGTGATCGACGATATGTGTGAGGTTTCGCCGATTGTTTGGAACGGAAGGCTCTGCCTGATGGAATGTGTCCGGCCGGGGCAGGGGGGTACGTTGAAGGAGTACTACCTCATCCTCCGCGATGTGGAGACGGGCGAGGAACTCGCTCGATTCGCGGAAGGCTATGGGTTGGCGTCGGCCATCGTCCATGAGGATACGCTCTATGTCTTCGCTTCACGTTTCGATCTGAAGACCGCCTGGAACGATGTCACACTCTTCGAGTCGTCCGACTTGAAGACCTGGAAGAAGAAACGGGTTATCGAGCAGGACGCGAAGGAACATTTATTCAATAGTTCCGTCTGTAAGGGCAAAGACGGCTTCGTGATGGCCTACGAGTCCAACGATCCTCAGTACCCGGCCTTCACGGTGAAGTTCGCGGTTTCGAAAGATATGAAGACGTGGACCAAGCGGCCGGACGCCGTCTTCGGTATCGATCGCTACACGGCCTGTCCCTGTATTCGGTACGAAGATGGCCATTTCTACATGATGTATCTCGAACGCCGCGCGCCGCGCTGGTATTTCGAAACGTTTCTGGCGCGTTCGGACGACCTCGTGGCATGGGATCTGAGCGCCGCGAACCCCTTGCTAGAGCCCGAGGGGGACGATGAGGGAATCAACGCTTCGGATGCGGCCATCGTTGAGTTCGAAGGGAAAACGTATATCTATTACAGTCTTGGCGATCAACTGACCTGGATGAACACCAAGCGAGCTCTCTTCCCCGGTCCCATGGACGAGTTCTTCAGGACCCATTTCTAGCCGCAGTCGCTCAACTCATCTCGTCACGAGGGGGAGTGCTTTGATGCAAGACTCTCAGGAAAGCTCCAGACCGTCTCACTATCGTTGGCTCGTTTTCGCGCTCTTGTCGGCCGGCTATCTGCTCGTCTATTTTCACCGGCTCTGTCCCGCCGTCGTGGCGCTCGAACTGATGGACGATCTGAATGCCGGAGCGGGGTTGATGGGGCTCCTCGCCTCCGCCTACTTCTACCCCTATGCCGTGATGCAGATTCCATCCGGTCTGCTCTCCGATTCATGGGGACCTCGGAAGACGATCACCTTCTTTTTTGTGTTGGCCGGTGTGGCATCGATCGGGCTGGGTTTTGCGCAATCCGTGGGACAGGCCGTGATCGCGCGTGTCCTGGTGGGGCTGGGGGTTTCGATGCTTTTCGTACCCACAATGAAGGTTCTTACGCATTGGTTTCGGGCATCGGAGTTTGCGTTCATGACCGGTCTCTTGATGGCAGTCGGCGGCTTAGGGGCTTTGTCTGCCGCGACCCCATTGGCTTATATGAGCTCCTTTGTGGGGTGGCGCGGGAGTTTTGTCGCAACGGGCATTGCAACTCTCGCTTTGGCGGGAGGGATATGGTTCTTTGTGCGCGACAAACCGACCGAGCTGGGAGTGCCCGCCATCGAATCGAGCGAACCGTCTGGATCGCAGCCGAACCATGCGATCGGCCTCTGGGACGGGATGCTCATGGTCTTACGCAGAGCGCGCTTCTGGCCTCTTGCTGCCTGGTTCTTCTTCACTTTCGGGATCTTCTTCAGCTTTGCGGGCCTCTGGGGCGGTCCGTACCTGATGCATATCTATTCTTTAAGCAAATCGGAAGCGGGCGGGATTCTGAGCATGTTCGCCGTGGCGATGGTCGTCGGTAGCCCAACCTACAGTCTGCTATCCAATCGTTTGCGCTCGCGGAAGAAACCGCTGGTTGTATCCTCGGTCGCGGTGGTCGTCCTGACCGTGCCTCTGGCTTTCTTTCCTGCGGGGTTAAACGTTCCCTTCCTCTATGTTTGGAGTTTTCTGCTCGGGGTGTCGGGTAGTGCAGTTGTGGTCATTGGCTTCACGAGCGCAAAGGAACTCTTTCCCGTGGAGATTGCGGGGACGTCCGTCGGGTTGGTGAACCTCTTCCCGTTTCTCGGAGGGGCCATCATGCAACCCGTACTGGGGCTGGTACTGGATGGCTACGGAAGAGGAGCGGCTGGGTACCCGCCCGAGGCGTACGCAAGCGCGTTTTCACTCTATTTCATCGCGGCCATCTTGGCTCTTGTCGGTGCCTGTTGCACCGAAGAGACCGTCCACGCGACCCCCGCGTAGTCCATATCATGGAGGATCAGGCGGGCCGAAACCTGCCCGGCGCGAGCTGAAATGTACTGGATGGCGGTCTCTTCTCTCATCGATTCCGCATCACACGGCCACTGCGATTGTGCTATGATGGAAAAGCACCGGCCGGTGGTTCTCGGTGTTGTCTAGCGAAAGGATATGAATGATGGATCGAAGAGCGTTTATGGCGAAGTCGGGAACGGCGGGAGTTGTCTCATTGGGAACCCTGGTGGCTGCCCGTCGCGCGGAGAGTGCGACCGCGCGGGATTACTATGAGTTGCGCCGGTACAATCTGGAGAGCGAAGAACAGAAGAAAGCCTTTGGAGCCTACATGAGCGAAGCGGCGATTCCGGCGATGAATCGGATTGGCATCGACCCCGTCGGTGTCTTCCAGCCGCCCGAAGATCTCAGCCCGATCTATGTGTTGCTCCGGCATCCGTCCGCGGACTCCTTTGCCACCATGACACAGCAACTTCTTGCCGACGAGAAGTTCATCAGCCAGGGGGCTGAATTCCTCGATGCGCCTTCAACCGACCCGGCGTACAAGCGGGTTGAGAGTTCATTGCTGGTTGCTTTCGCCGGCATGCCGCGCCTGGAGAGCCCGATTCGCGCGGAAGGGCGAGTCTTTCAACTGCGCGTCTATGAGAGCCCCAGTGTCAAGACAGGCCAGAAGAAGATCGAGATGTTCAACACGGCCGAGATCGACATCTTCCGTAAGACTGGCCTCAATCCTGTGTTCTTCGGAGAGGCGCTGGCGGGTGAAAAAATTCCGAATCTAACCTACATGCTCGTCTTTAACAGCCTGGAAGAGCAGAAGGCGAATTGGAAACGATTTGTGACGCACCCTGAGTGGAAGAAGTTGAGTTCCCTCCCAGAATACGCAAACGAGAAGATTCTCTGCGGCATCACCAATCTTTCCTTGAAGCCTACGGAGTACTCGCAGATCTAGCCGGAACGGCAGGAGGCCGTTCTGTCTTCAGGCAGTCGATGTGAGGGCACGTGGGATATGACAACCGGCTGTCCGGCCCGGCATCACTCGTCAAGGAGGCGTGAAGGCTCTTGAACGCCTGCCCATCTCCGGTTCGCGAAG
>CAYTDF010000698.1:0-3280 GCA_964436365.1 uncultured bacterium
TGCCGCAATTCCTCGCCTCTCCCCCGTCCTAGCCTCTTCGTCCGCCCTCCGCTCCGAGTGCCCGAGTGACTGACGCGGAGCGGAAGTTGTGTTGCTTTGAAGAAAAGAACACAGTGAGGGCCACGGAGTCCCCATTCTCCCCAGCCTGCCGTGACCCGGCCACCCGCCCCGGATATACTCCCCAGTGGAACATGAAAGAATCCGATGCCAAACCACCACACGAGGTCGACGTGAAGACAAAACCCACTGTTTCCCAGGCGTTTACACTGATTGAACTGTTAATTGTCGTAGCCATTATCGGTATTTTGGCCGCTATCGCTGTCCCCAACTTCCTAAATGCCCGTATGCGGGCCAGCGTCTCGCGCACCCAAAGCGATCTAAGGGCCCTGGCCTTGGCCGCCCAATCCTATCAGATCGACAACAACGCCTTCCCACCGTCACCCGGCGACCTGACCCGCAACATGATCGATTTGACGACACCGATCGCCTACATCGGCTCGGTCGATTTCACCGATATCTTCAAAGTCGAGCAGCAGTCCACCGGCAACAGCCTGACCAGCTACCTCTTTTTTTCGTACAAATACGACTCAAGCACGTGGATGGGAAGAGCCAGGCGCCCTGATCTTTCCACCAACGGTTTTTGCCTCTCCAGCTGGGGGCCCGACCGCGTTCAGGGGTCGCAGATCCCCAAGGGAACTTTCGTCGGTTCCCCGGTCGAGTGGCTCTACATCCGAATCCAGGATGGCAATCCGGCCCAAGGTTACGCCGGTGTCTACAACCCCACCAACGGTCTCTTGAGCGCGGGCGACATTGGCCGCTGGGGTGGAAACGTCCCCGGCGTGCCCCAATCCGTCGGTGGTTAACCGAATCCCGCCAATCGGACAGGCTTTCGAGAGCCACACGAAACCTTTAGAGTAATAGTGTGTCAACTCCCATCTGGAGATGGCCGGGAAACCGCCCCCTTGCGGGGCAGGAGAGTGACGAATGACTGTACCGAGTGAAGCCAATTCCGGTTGGGCCGGTGTAATTCAAACCTACCGCAAATACATGCCCCTCAAGCCGGAGACCGAGGCCGTGACGCTTCTGGAGGGGAACACACCGCTGATTCCACTCCCCGGTGTCTCCAAACGCCTCGATGGATTGAAGATTTTCGCCAAGTTCGAAGGCATGAACCCCACCGGCTCCTTCAAGGATCGGGGGATGTGCATGGCCATCACCAACGCCGTCGAAGAGGGGCATGAGGCCGTCATCTGCGCCTCCACCGGCAACACTTCCGCCGCTGCCGCCACCTATGCTTCCCGCGCCGGGCTGGTCTGCACCGTCGTCTTGCCCAAAGGTGCCATCGCTCTCGGCAAACTCTCTCAGGCCTTCATGCACGGGGCCAAGGTGATCGCCATCGAGGGCAACTTCGACGACGCCTTACGCATCGTGCGCGAGATCGCCGCCGACTTCCCCGTCCAAGTGGTCAACTCGATCAACCCCTACCGTATCGAGGGGCAGAAGAGCGGCTCGTTCGAGATTTGCGACGTCTTGGGCACACCGCCCGATTACCAAGCCATGCCCGTGGGCAACGCCGGGAATATCACCGCCTATTGGAAAGGCTACTGCGAGTACTATGACACCGGCGTGATCGACACCAAACCCAAAATGCTGGGTTTCCAGGCAGCGGGAGCCGCGCCCATCGTCTTGGGCAAACCCGTCGCCAAACCCGAGACCATTGCTACCGCCATCCGCATTGGCAACCCCGCCAGTTGGAAGCAGGCCGAGGCCGCACGCGACGAGTCGGGAGGCCTGATCGACAGTGTCACCGACGAAGAGATTCTGAAGGCGTACCACGTGCTCGCGCGCGAGGGCGTCTTCTGCGAACCGGCGTCGGCGTCCGGCCTGGCCGGATTGTTCAAGAAGTGGGATGCGGGATACTTCAAGGACGCGCTCGCCGAAGGCCCACGCACGGTCGTCTGCATTGTCACCGGGCACGGTCTCAAGGATCCCGACCGTGCCATCAGTGAATCGCCCGATCCGCTGGTTCTCTCCGCCGAGACCGGCGCGGTCGCCAACGCCATGGGTTTCTAGAGCGGTCTTTCACCCAATGTCACCCCGAGCCGCCGCGCTGAGACACCACAGAAAAGGCTTCCTACGATGAAGTACCTAATTATTATACCTGACGGGATGAGTGACACCCCGGACGACTTCGAAGCTGGGCGCACACCTCTGGTTGCGGCCGAGACACCCACCATGGACCGTCTTGCCGACCGGGCGCGGTTGTTTCGTGTCGCCACCGTTCCCGAGGGGATGCACCCCGGGAGCGACGTGGCCGGGATTTCCCTGTTTGGCGCGAATCCGAAAGAGCGCTACACCGGACGCTCTCCACTCGAGTGCGCGGCCAAGGATATCGATGTTGGCGAAGGCGTCGCCTACCGTTGCAACCTCGTGACCATCGAGGACGGCGTGATGGTGGACTTCACCGCCGGGCATATTACGACCGAAGATGCCGACGCCTGCATCCAAGCCGTCCAGGCCGAGTTGGGCGGAGACGGCGTCTCATTTCACACTGGCGTCTCCTATCGGCACGCCATGCTCGCCCCAATTGACTGGCTGGAGGCCGACTGCACTCCTCCCCACGACATCACCGACCGGCAGGTTGAGCCCTATTTACCCAAAGGTGCCAATCGCGACCGGTTGTTGCACCTGATGCAGCGATCCCGCGACATTTTGGCCGATCACCCGGTGAATCGCGAGCGGCGTGCCCGGGGTGACAAACAGGTCGCTCAGGTTTGGCTGTGGGGGCAGGGAACGAAGCCCGATCTGCCTCAACTCGGGGAGCGTTACGGCTTGTCGGGCGGGGTAATCACTGCCGTCGACCTCATTCGTGGAATCGGAACTCTTGTGGGGTTGCGGGTCGTCGATGTGGAGGGAGCGACCGGGTTTGTCGACACCAATTACGAGGGCAAGGCCGATGCCGCGTTGCAGACGTTGCATGACGATAATTTCGTCTATCTCCACGTCGAGGCCCCGGATGAAGCCGGGCACATGGGTGATGTCGACCTGAAGACAAAGGCCATTCAGGACTTCGATCAACGGATGTTGGCCCGCTTGATCGCTGGCCTCGACGCCGATCCGGCCCTCCAGCCCTACCGTCTTTTCCTTCTTCCCGATCACCCCACGCCATGCTCGCTGAAGACTCACTTACGGGAGCCGGTTCCGGCGTTGCTCTATGATAGCCGTGACACGGAAGTTAAGCGGAATCTAGGGTTTACCGAGATTGTGGCCGAACAGGAAG
>CAYTDF010000699.1:0-3043 GCA_964436365.1 uncultured bacterium
CGGGCCCTGCGGCATCGGCCATACGTTCGAGCAGCGGCTCGGTCTTGCCGAACGTGGTTTTGGGCACGCCCACACGGTTCGCCAGACGTTTCCCCGTTTCGATCATGTCAATGGTGGGGCCACCGCCCCCGTCGCCCCAGCCGAAGGAGAACCCGAGTTCGTCCACGGCCTCTTTTTGCTTGAACGTATCCCACTGTTTCCGAATCTCTTTGGGGCGAACGTCGCCGTTGTAGTTGACGACGGGCAGGTACGCGAAAATCTTGGAGCCGTCGACGCCCTGCCACTGAAAAATGCTGTGGGGGAAATCCTTGTTGTACTGGCTCCAGTTGATCTTGCTGGTGACGAAATAGCGGATACCGGCCTTGAGCAGGATTTGCGGGAGGCTCCATGTATAGCCGAACGAATCGGGAAGCCAGGCCACGCGCGAACGCACGCCGAACTCGCGCTCGTAGAAGCGATTGCCATACACGAACTGCCGTATGAGGCTCTCGCCGGAGGGCACGTTGTTGTCTTCTTCCACCCAACCCGCGCCGCAGATCTCCCACTGCCCGGTCTTGACGCGTTTCTTGATTCGCGCGTAGAGATCGGGGTAGTTTTCCTTGACGAATTCATAGAGTTGCGGCTGGCTTTGTGAGAAGCAATACTCCGAGTAGCGATCCATATACTTGAGCACGGTCGAGAAGGTCCGCGCGCATTTGCGCCGTGTCTCGCGCAAGGGCCACAGCCACGCGGTATCGATATGGGCGTGGCCGGTGAGGGTGATGTTCCCCCAGTGGTTGTTGCCTTCGAATTCGGTCAGGCCTTTGCGTAGGAACCGGGTCGCCGTGCGGATCTGCGCGGCGTAGGTTTCGGTCCCCACCTTCAGCGGCTCGACTTTACGCAGAGTTTTATCGAGCAAGACCAGCATGCGCTGCCGCTCGGACGACTTCACATCCAGTTCGTCCACGACTTCCATGGCCACGCGCACATCCCATGCGAAATCGTGCACCGCCTGGTCGAACACAACCAGCTCCGCGCAGTCGAAGCGCCGGACGTGCCGGTGGTCGACCTGGACCCACGCGGTATTGTAGCTTTCGAGCGTGATATCGAACGTCTCGCCGCCTTTGGCTTTGTCGGTCAGGCGAACGTGTTCGCGGTTGGGGTCGAGCCCTTGGTTGGGCTGGCCGTCGATATAGCAGACGCTTTCGCCATCGGGGTGCAGGTGCGCTTCCACGATTTTGCCACGCATCGACTTAGGAATCCGCGCCACGGTACGGAACCAGACGGTGACATCGGGACCTTCTTCGCCCCAGACCGCGCCGGGCGCGACTTCGAAGGGTTGCCAGTCGGCTTTCCCACGGCCTTTGGTGGCCGGGATTTCCGCCGGGCCCTGACCGTGGCCGGTCTTGTAGAAGGTCCAACCGGTGATGGGGACGGGGTCGCGATAGATGGTCGTCTCGAGTTCGGTGAGGCGGTTGCGTAGTTGCAGCGCGAGGATTTCGCGTTCGGCTTCAAAGAAGGGCATGGGCGTCGTTCTCCGGGTATGTCAGGCGTACGTTTTGTATTGAGTGGAAAGTATGGGCAGCGGCGGCGGGCTTCGCAATAGACGGCCGCCTTACGCGGAGCGGACGGGTTTGAGGCTGTGTCCCACGCGGAACCCCGGCTCCAAGTTGTGCGTAAAGATGTGTGTACTAGCAGGGCGTGGATAAGAGACTTATCCTATAGAAGTGGTGGGGACCGCGCACTGTGCCGAACGACGGCGAGCAGGAGGGTTGATTGTGACAGAGCCGAACAGAAATGAACTGCGGGACAAAAAAAAGGCCGCTCGGAAGCTGATTGCTGGGCGTTACCTCGATCTCTTCTGCTTGGCGTTTGTCTCGATCCTGATCTGCTCGATTTTGAAGCCGGGATTGGAGATTGTCGGTGGGAAGTTTCTCTCTCTTATCTCTGACTGGCCGGGTTGGCTCCAAACGCTTCAAGTTGCGCTGATTACCGGAGGCTTCTGGGCACTCCTGATCTGACTGGGTGGTTTCCGGCGGCTGGGTGGTTTTCGCTGCACAATCAGAACGTCCTTTGGCTTTCCACCGGCCTGGATGTGTGGGGTGCTCTCTGCCGCTATCTATCTCTGGCTGGTCCACCGGCCAGAAGGCATCGACGTGTTGTGGCCGGTAATCTTGGAGAACCCTTGGGAGCTGGCAGAAATCGTCGCGGGACCGATTGTGGCTGTGGTCGTGCATGCTGTTTACGGGATCATGACGCGGGAGAGAGCCGATAAGGAGTCTGAAGGCGAAGCGGTAGACCTACTGACACTGGCAGATAATCCGGTACTCCTGGAGGAGTGGGATGAGTTGGAGAAGCCAATCGAGCATCCGAATCAAGACGCGTTCGGTATGGCAAGTATGGCGCGCCGGATCGCGCGGATCTTGAGGGAGACGCCGCTGAAGTCGATAGGGCTCATCGGCCCTTATGGCTCGGGCAAGACGAGCATCCTGAACTTGGTCAATTACTATCTGGAACAGGATGAGGAACTCGAAGAGCATCTGCAAAAACAACAGCGTGACGACAAGGACCTTTTCCCGTCAGAGAACGTCATCGTCTGCCGTGTAGGCGGCTGGGGTCTGAAGGAAGGATCGGTCTCCAAACACATTTTGGAGACGATCGTGCAGGAACTTTCGAAGCATGCGGACGGTTTGAGTTTAAGCGGCATCCCCCGCAGATACACAAGAGCCGTTGCCGACCTGGGATTTCCGTGGAATCTCCTAGATGTCCTTCCCCTAGGTCAATCTCCGAAAGATACGCTGGAGAGGCTCGACACCATCCTGACCTGCGTCAATAAGCGCTTGATCGTGTATCTTGAGGACTTGGATCGCAATCCCCAAGGGGAGAAGTTCTGGAACGAGGCCGCCGCGCTTCTCGACCGCCTGCAAGATTTGGAGAACGTCTCTTATGTTGTTGCGTTGAAACCCAATGAGCCCGTAATACTCACACGAATCGCCGAACATCTGGAGGTCGCGCCAGAACTGCACGCGCTTATAACGCGTGGCGTGCTAAATGCCTTTCATGA
>CAYTDF010000699.1:3055-3276 GCA_964436365.1 uncultured bacterium
TAGACAGCATCCCAAGAGACGAAAGAAAAATGCGGTTAGGAATGAATCCTGAGGAAATTGCTGACGACCGTGCATTGCTGGCCAGCAAGTTAAAACTCATTACCGCACTCACAACATTGGCAGGCCAACCACGCACCCTAAAACTCGCACTGCGGAGAACATGGGAAGCATGGCAGTCGCTACATGGAGAAATCGATCTTGATGACCTGTTTGTCGCGAAC
>CAYTDF010000700.1:0-3275 GCA_964436365.1 uncultured bacterium
CAACCAGAGGTTGGGAGCCGCTTCAAATTCAACTAACTATGGCACATACTCCCATTTGAGCCCAAGCCAGAAGATGAGAATCCATGCCAGAGCGCCCGAGAGGCACGCGGTAACGATCCATTTCACCGAATAAATCCAATGCCAAATCCCGCCGGATGCCTCCGGTCTTCCCCAGTTCGCGAAGACCAAGATGCCGACCATGACCGCGAAATAGATCGCGTTCTGCCACAGAGGCCGCACGACCTCGGGGGCCGAAGCGACCGGTTGCACGCACGCCTTCTCCCGTTCTTCGTTTCGAAAGATGAAGTGCATGAGCAGACCGATGGCGACGCTGAACGGAATCGCGCCCACGGCTCGAGCGATCCCTAACTCCAGACCGAGCACGCGCGCAGTGAGAACAATCGCCGAGACGTTGATCGCTGGGCCGGAATAGAGGAATGCCGTGGCCGGGCCGAGCCCCGCCCCCATCCGGTAGATACCCGCAAACAACGGAAGGACCGTGCATGAACAGACCGCGAGGACGGTCCCCGAAACCGACGCCACCCCGTAGGCCAAACTCTTATCGGCCTGGGGTCCGAGATACTTCATCACCGAGGCTTGGCTCACAAAAACACCGATCGCACCGGCGATAAAGAACGCGGGAATGAGACAGAGGATGACGTGTTCGCGTGCGTACCATTTAATCAGGTGCATCGCTTCGAGAATTGCAGTGTCGAAGCGATGCTGTCCGACCGGCAGAAAGAAGCAGACGAGGAAGACGGCGACAATCGCCAGCAGCGCCTTCCATTCGGTTTTCCAACTCATATTCATCCTGTGTCCAACACCCGACCGACCGGAGGCCCAGGGTCCCTTCAACCTGTTGCGGCGTGCATGAGGTGCCTATTTGGGAAAATCGCCAAACAAGCAGGCAAAAAAACGACTAGGATCGGCTGCACGAAACCAGGTCCAGCTGCTCTTTCGCCGTCGATTCGATAACCGATTCGAGGCACGCGAACATGCTCATCACACACGGACATTTCAGCGTGTAGAAAACCTGCACCCCGCGTTTCTCATCCTGAACGATCCCCGCACTCCTCAAAACCGACAGATGCTTGGAAACGGTCGAGATATCCGCGCCGATCATCTCCGTCAGATCGCAAACACACGTCTCTTGTTTCGATAGGTGGTCGAGAATGAAGAGCCGCGTCGGATGGGCCATCGCTTTGATGATCCGTGCGCGCGCTTCAAACAAGGCTTGGGTTGCAGCATCCATGACTCGTCCCGATCTGCCGTTTGGCGGCTCGCTTATTTGGCTATTTTACCAAATAACCATCCTTATACAAGCCTTCTACTTCTTTTCGAGGCTCCGAAAGGGCGGGCGAGGTTTTGTATCCGCGATCTCGCTCGCTCACAAACTCCCGCTTACAGGACTCCATAACGGTCGAGGCATCCCGTCCCGCCCGCGCCGCCGCCCCAGAAATAGATATCTCCAGGGCTGATCACACCGTTCGACGGAGAATACCGCATCCCCTTGCGCCGTTCGAAGATGCCGGCGATATCGGGATGATTCGTCTCGTAGGCTTCGACAGCAGGTCTCGGATAATAGCCGCCGGTATTCAGTTTCTGATCCGGCCCGAAACTCCACTGTAGATACGAATCGAAGGGTGGCTTATTGGGATTGCCGCCACATTCCCCCGACCGATTGATAACATAGTTGATGTAGACCACCTTCTGGGTTGCGCCGTCAAGGCCGAACTTCGCCCCGCCTGAGCCCGCCTCGCTGTCCTCCATACGGAAGAAGTCTTCGGGGACCTCGCTCATGTATCCGATCGGTGTGGTCAGCCAGAGTTGGTACATGGAATGGTTGTTGGTGACTCCGGTGATGTAGTTGTAGTGCGGAGGCATCGTTCCCCGGTCGGCGGCGTAGGAGTAAACGGCCACGCTCGTGTTGCGCAGATCCGAGACGGCGCGGGATACCTTGGCGCGGATTCGCGCGTTCATGAAATTGGGCACGGCGATAGCCGCGAGAATTCCGATAATAGCCACAACGATAAGCAGTTCAATGAGCGTAAAAGCGCTAGTCCGACGGAACGAAAGCATCGCGTTTCCTCTGCCTCCTCAGGGGTCGATTGACAAATGTGTACTCTCTATTTTAGCACAGGAACGCCCGCTCGCTATAGAGGGTTCGGAAAGTAAGCCGTCTGGAATCGAGTCGACAACCCACGAAAGCCAATCTACTGTCGTCTTGTAGGTACGTTGACGCATCGGAATGGGTGGAACGCCTCGGCAACTCGGTTGGGCGTGGAACTGCGGGAAGCGCTATAGAGAGAAAGTGATGATGGGGAGTTGGAAAGCGTTTGCGGTCTCTTGTCTAGTGGGCTTCGTCCACCTTCCGGGCCTCGCGCAAGAGATGCCTATCCCGGCGCGGCTTTCCACGGCACTGGGTTTTCCGCCCACGATTCCGGTCATCACCTACCACGACGTCAGTTACAACTCGCACGTCCAAGAGAACGTCCCTCCCGAAACCTTCGCCGCGCATCTGGATTTCATTCGAGAGAACGGCTTCACGACGATCTTCGCCAGCGAGTACGTGAAGATTCTGCGAAATGAATTGCCCGTGCCGGAACGAGCGGTGGTTCTGGCGTTCGACGATCAACACGTGGGAGTGGTCCGGAACGCTGTACCGTTGCTCGAAGAACGGGGTATGCGGGCAACGTTCTTCATCGTAGCGGGGAGCGTTTCCGAGACAGCGCCATGGTACCAACTCACGTGGAGCCAACTCACCGCCCCAGTCGAACGGGGCACGCTGGAAGTCCAATCTCATTCGTACGAGCACGTCGATCTAACGCAGGCCGACGACGAGACGCTACGAGTCAACTTGGTTCAAAGCCGGGAGACGATCGAAACCCAGCTCAACGTGCGGTGCACGCTGGTCGCGTATCCGTACGGCACCTTCGACAGCCGAGTGAAACGGGTCGCGGAAAGCGTGGGATACGAGGCCGGTTTCACCATCGGTCCGGTCAGGTTGGAGACCGACCCGATCGATCTCTTCGCACTCAAGCGGGTCGGGATATGGGCCGAGATGCCCGAGAGCGAGTTCAGATGGCGCCTCTGTCTCGATCTTCTTCCTCCACTCCAACCTTTCTCGGCCATCCAAGAGCTCTCTTGGCGTAGCCTCCGCTAGAGTGACTCCCGAAACCGATCCCAAAAGCGATTGATCCCTCGTGTGAACCAATCTACAATACGTAGAGATCGAACGTGAGGCACCTTACGCATGAGTCACATCCACCTTTTCA
>CAYTDF010000701.1:0-1776 GCA_964436365.1 uncultured bacterium
GTCTGCAGCAGCACCCGCCCGGTTCCGCTCATCTCGGTCATGAACAGCCCTTCTTTAGAGAAGAGCATCTTCACACAGCCACCGACCCCACGAATACTGTAATCCACACCCTGCCCGAAGGCGGCCAGGTTCCCGGTAGAGACCAAGAACTTCTGGCGGCCGTCCAAGCGCCGGTCGATGAAATCTCCGGCCCCGTGCACAAAAACCACGCCGGTCCCTTTCACCGTCTGCAGAAACAGTCCCGCACCCCCAAAGAAGGCCGCACCCGCGCGCCGCGCCACGGTTACGCTGATCTCGACATCCCCGATCGCGCCCAGGAATGAACCCCGGGTCGTCGTCACCGGGCCGTCGTTCAGATCCCACGCAGCCACATGCCCCGGATGGTTCGAAGCCAGCCACAGACGGCCCATGCCGCGCTCCGAGGTCACGTAGGTCAGCGAAACGCCCTCCCCCGAAACCACGCGGCCCGCCACGCCTCCCGCCCCACCGGGAACTTTAAGCCGCCACTGGACGCCGGAGTCATAGCTCAGCAGCGCGCCGTTCGAGGACCAACAGTTCCGACCCTGCGGCAGGTGCAGTTCGACCACCTGGTTCAACGCACCGTAAATCTTGAAATCCCCCCAAGGGGTCGAAGTCGGTTCCATCGTCTACCTCCGATCCAAGCCAAGTAATGTGCTCTGCGAGTGTAGCGCAGAACAAACACCCTGTCGCCGTCGTGTTCTTCTTGTTGGAGGGCAAACCCAAGACCGCGCACGCGGCTTATGCAAGGCAGGGCACGAAACCTAGAGTCAGACTACTATGATAGCCGTTCTTACTTGAATTCAAAACACGCATAAAAGCCAGGGTCCTTTGTGCCGTTCCAGCCCCGCGCCCCTCTCAGAGAACGTCCGAAACAAACGTCGACGCCTAGAAGAAAGAGTGTTGTTGCCCTAACACCCAGAGCATGGTTTCCGACTTACTTGTAACCGGGTGCGCTTTCCACACATCGCCATTGCTGACCAGCCCATTCGAGGGGCGATAGGCGGCGTAGGGATCGTGGTTATTCGACCAGTGCATGTCGACGTAATCCTTGTCGGGTCCGGAAGAAAAGAAGACCCAGAACGAACCTGAATTATCGGGCTCGTTGGCGCATCCACCGTCTCCATAGTTATAGAAAAGCCCCGGCAAGAAGGGGTCGGTGGGTATCGTTCCGATATAGGCGACCGGCGTCGTGAGCGGTTCGTAGATCTGCCCGTTGTGCAAGGGATCGTAGCAGCCCGCGGGCAATCCCGCCTGCTCGCAGGTCTTCCCCCAATAGCTCGATCCGGAGGGGAAATTGCAGTCGGGATTCGGCCCCCCGTCGTTCCCGTCGATCAGCCAAAGATTCGTATCCATCTTGCGGATGATATTCTGCTCGTAGAGCATATTGATATCGCCGAAGCACTTGGAGACGTTGGCGCGTATACGAGCGTTCAGAAAATTCGGGACCGCAATCGCAGCCAAAATTCCGATGATCGCCACGACGATCAAGAGCTCGATCAGTGTAAAAGCGCTTCTTTGTCCTGGAGAACACACCACCTGCTCTTTCAACACCGATTCAGGTACTTCGACTCCCGTGTTCCCGAGTGCCCGGAGCGGTAGCGGCAGGTCATCGCTTTCAAGAAAAGAACGTAGCGAGGGGCACAGGATATCGAAATCATGCATCAGTTCGCCTCCAGCCGATAGACGCTACCGGCTTCGGTTTCAAAGCGGATCGTCCGTTGATCGACCGTGGCTGCAATCCCCTGGCCGCTCTGC
>CAYTDF010000701.1:1786-3274 GCA_964436365.1 uncultured bacterium
TCTCGGTCCGGCCAAGGGTTGGCCACGACACATCCATTTCCCGCCAACGACTCCACGCGAATAAACGTGACCCCGTCTTGGCTTCTTTCTGAAGCGACAATGAACGCTCCCTGAGCGCCGAAGTTCTCGAAGCCACCCGAAAAACTCTGCGGCACAGCGGGAAATGCACGAATCACGCCGGTATGAGACTGCAAGAGGTTCTCGGTGCCGATCGTTGAGTCTGCGTCGAACATCCCCAACCGTGTTCGCACGCGGCTCAGGTAACCGCGGTGCGGCTTCCAGACATCGATCAGGCGCAACGTACGACGGGTGAGTTCGAGCGATTCCGGTGGTGAGTCGAGCCCGATGTCGTCTCCCCAAAACACAGCGGTGAGGGGAACGGCGATGTTGTATTCGATCGGTTCCGCGCCAGTCACATCGATAAAGATCGGTCCTTCCGAAGTTTCCACGGTGGGATACGCGGGCATGTTGGCCGCGATTTCCAACCATCGCGCGGCTTCGTCCGCATCACAATCCAAGAGCCGTGCGGCCTGGGCCGCCGCCCGCAGGTGATAGCGGATCAACGTGATTCCGGATTGGCTGTCACGGTTGAACTTCAGTTGGTCGGTAATCCCACGGTGCTCGGGTGAAACGGTCGGAAAGACATGGTAGAGACCGTCGTCCTCCTTCTTGAGAAAGTCCGTGTAGAAGCGCGCTCCTTCACGTAGCGCGGGATAGGCCAAGTCGCGCAGAAACTCCAGGTCCCATGTATATTGAAACCGGAGCCAGAAGGGTTTGATCAGCATCGCTGTGATTTCGACGCTTTGCTCCCAGGTGACGTGCGAGTGAATAACCGTCTCGGCTTTCAATGGATAGTGAATCAGAGGATACATGGCTCCGCTGCAGTGATAGACTTCACGAGCGTTGGCTTGGGCCATGGGCAGCATGGTATGGATCAGGCGTAGATAAGGGTCCATCGTTCCAAACTGGCGCAAGATGCACGATCCGACGGCGCTGACTTCATTAAAATGAAAATCGGCATGCCAGCGGGAACTGTCTTGGAAGCAGTACTTGGTGGAATCGACCGAGCAGAACGGAATATCGCCGTAGTAACCGCTGGGACGCAGGCGGTACGGATTCCCGCCCCACACCTCATCGAGAATCGTGCCCTTTTCATCCGACCACGCGCGAGCGTGAGGAGCGGATTCGCATTCATCCAAACGTTGGGTCTGTTCTTTCCAGAGAGAGTCGACACCGGTCTGGACCGCCTCATTCAACACCTCTTCTGACGCAAGCAGCGGTTCGCGGGAATCTTGGGTTGTGATGGCGGTTACGAAGACAGAGAAGGCGCCGTTGATCTCTCCCAAGCGGGCCGTGGCGGCGGAACCGGGAGCGTCGTTGATCGGCGTGTATCTCTTGGTGATCCCGTGCGACAACCGGCCCTCTTTTTCGGTGAGCATAGGAGTCCCCAGTCCCGTCCTGCCGAGTTCCGTTTCAAAATCGGTGGGG
>CAYTDF010000702.1:0-3268 GCA_964436365.1 uncultured bacterium
GTCGTTTGCACAACCATTCAACCAGAGGTTGGGAGCCGCTTCAAATTCAACTCACTATGGCACATACTCGTTCGTGGAGTCGTAGTAGAAGAAATACCGCGAATTCCATAGGCCCAAGAACTCCAACTCGGGATTGTTCGTAACATCCAGTCTCTTGAACTGATTGCCCGACTGGCTGTCGGGGTTGCCACCGAAGTAGTTCTCGAAATTCGATATGTTGAGGGATTTGAGTGCGGGGTTCTGGGAAAGGTCCAGGCTGGAGAGTCTGTTCTGTTGGCAACTCAGGGTCACCAGTTTCGGATTCGAAGCGATATCCAACTCTGCGAGGTCGTTGCCGTCGCAGAGCAGCTCGATCAGCTGCGGATTGTTGGAGACATCCAGATGTTGCAGATGGTTACGTTGCTCTTCAACACCGTCTGGCGTCGGATTGAAGGAGTACTGGCCTTGCGACACATCCAGGTATTGCAACTCGGGATTGCCGCTCACATCGAGCTCGCTCAAACGGTTATCCGAAACGGCCAACGAGACTAACGAACTCAGTCCGGCGATATCCAAATCCGCGATCCGATTGCCGTTGCAAGACAGACCGGTGATATTCTCGAGAAAGGCCAGACCGGTCACATTCTGTATGCCCTGGTTGGAAAGTTCCAGCGCACCCTGAAAGGCGCGTGCGTCTTCCGGTGTGAATTCATCGGAAAAGGAGACGTCGAGTTTTCTCTGCACCGCCAGACGGAACTGTAAATCGGGAAAATAGGCGGCGGTATTGATATTCTCGGTATCGGCTACCGGCAGTGGCCCGGGCGTCGGTTGTGGCCCAGGATCCACTTCCTCTCCCCAACCAATTAGGAGGGAATAAGGAGTATTCGATGGCGCACCCGTCGGCGGTTTGAGGCTCACGAAGCACCTGTAACCGTTCCACGGGCTAGGCTGTTCGAGAATAGAGACCAGAACGCCGCCGCCGCTCTCTAGAACCGCAATATCGACCGGATACGCGGGCAAGTTCGAACCAAACACGAGTGCGGCATTTCCTATCGACCCGAAATCCAGGGGTCCGAGTTGGCCGCCCTGGATTTGAACGAGCACTCCCTCGGCATCGTGAAGATACCCCGCCCAATAGATTTGGTCTTCTTCGACCGGCCGGGGCGGAGATTCGCTCCAATGCAGTCGCCACTCATACCATGCGCCCTCTTCGAACTGGCTATCGTCCATCAGAATCACGGCAACGCCTTCGGCCGAGGTGGGCACGTTTGTGAGACTGGTCAATTCTCGGCCTTCGATGATCTCCAACGTGTAGTAGAGATCGCCGCTCAGTGGGATCGACTCACCAAAGTCCACAAGGCCGGTACTCTGCTGCCACTCGATGTCGCGTGGCTCACCGTTGATGGTGATGGGAAACTCTTCGCCGGTCTCTTGATGGACGTAGTAGAAGAACCCGGACATAATCCCGACCTGATCCGTCTCGGTGACATAGGCGCGGAATGTAAGCGACCCGTCTTCGATTGTGTCCGCCGTAACACTCGCCTGTGGCTGTGTCGCCCACGAAAAGAGCCCCGTCCCCTGACTGAATGCGTTCCCGGAAACGGCGGTGATGAGAAGAAGAACACTGGCGAAGATAGGTTCTCTGTTTTTCATAAGTTCCCCCACAAGTTGGACTTAGGTTGATGCCGAACAGCGGTCGGTAAGAGTATAGTACAGACAGGGAAAGTTGTCAGAACCATGCGAGATCGGTTACTCTCCCTGAAGAATGTACTGACTATAACTGTAGTTATAGTTACAGGGCATGTCAACTCTTCTTGCGAAATTCCTTCAAATTCATTCTGTTTCCTGTCGGAAATGGTTTCGAGGGTTAGCGATTTATCTACAGATCGCCACCCTGAACTTCTTTTCGCGCATGCGCATCGCCGGCCGTCCCACTCATCGCGGACTTGTCCGCGGCCAATCGGTTTCCACACCTTGCTTTCGCAGCGAACTTTGAAAATCCTTCAGCAGTTTATCGTTCTCATAGATTTCTCGCGGGCTCTTTTTCTGCTGGATACAGGTAGCCGCCAGCGCCCCGGCCGCTTCACCGATCCCCCATTCCACCGGATGCAGGCGGTAACAGCCGTTGGTGATATGGGTCACGCCCAGATTCTTGCACGCCGGAAGCAGGTTCTCCATCCGAATCGGAATCAGTGAGCCGAGCGGGATCTGGAAGGGCAGGGAGCTGATGTCGATGTAGTTATCTCCCCCCGTGCTTGGATGCAGGTCGATACGGTAACTCCCGATCCCGACCGAGTCGGCGAACCGTTCCGCTTTGACCTCCTCTTTGGCGAGGCCCGTGGCGGTCATGCGCGCCTCGGTACCCACGTGTTGTTCCAGCACAGTGAATTCCGCTTGGATACGGCGTGACTCACGGACATACGGGTACTGGGCCAGACCGTGTTCCGTCCCGCAAAGATCACCCCGCAGCCGCAATCCGGGCCAGCCTGTCTTCCCGTCTTCCCGTGGAGCCTCCGTCTGCATCCAATACAACAGCGAAAGGCTGAGTTGTTTCGCACCCTCCCAGTGTTTGTGCACCTCTGCGGGTGGAACCTCGTACAGATTCCCCAACCAGTAATCGTTCATCGGCCAGTTGACCAGTGTGATATCGCTATCGTAGGTTCCGGGAATGAAGTTCTTCTTGCACGCGATTCGACGGTACAGCCAAAACCCCCATTGTTTCCCCGCGCTCTCCAGGATCGGATCGCACGCAAGTTTGCGAGGCTTCAGTGTCGGGGGGTGCGAGTATTCCCAGGCCAGCTGCCGCCCCGGCCACGCCGGACTCAAGTCGGGAACGTAACTACGCCAGAAATCGTACTGCGCCGGTTTCGCGATGGTGTGTTCTTCACCGTCGATATAATCCATGGCGAAGCACCACGTGCACGCTTGTATATTCTGCGGTTGCGCTTCGGAGGGTGCGTGTGGTTCGCCGGTATCCTGTTGCGACTCCGCGCCGGTGACGTACTCCGTGCCCGTCATCGGCAGCAGGTCCCCCATCTCCGTTCCATCCAGAACGTACTGCGCGGAAACCGTAACCCGACTCCCGCTCTCCACATGCGCCACCGTGACCGCTTCGACACGGTCGCCGTTTACCGTCGCGTCCATCGCTTTGAATCCCGTGAGCAGGGTCAGGCGAGTGCCGCTGAGATACGGCGCGAACATCTCAACCAGAACCGCCAACGACACCCGGGGCTCGTGGCAGATCGCCGAGACGCTGCCTCCACCCGGATTCAGGTTCCACATCGCTCGG
>CAYTDF010000703.1:0-2183 GCA_964436365.1 uncultured bacterium
GAACGGAATGGACTCTTTTGGCTCACTCCTGTCTTAATGAGCGATAAATACACGATTGAGGTGTTGCGGGAAGGCGAATCCGAACCGGCGGTTCGGCTCGAAAACCTGAAACCTCCCATCGAGAATATTGTAATTCAGGTCAAAGACTGACGCGGACCACGAATCCCTCGTCCAAATCCCCGCGATCACTCCACCGGAACTTCTTGTCCCCAGAAGAAGTGCAGCACTTCAATATCGTTCATATCGATGAAACCGTCGCCATTGACGTCGTTCTGAGACGTGTGATGCCACGAGCCGAGAACGCGCAACAGATCGTCCACATCGACCACGCCGTCGGCACTCACATCGGCCCCCTCCACACTCAATTGCTCACTGGCCGGTAGCACGCCCTCACCCTCCAACACAGTGATTTGACTCGCGGATGTCTCGGCCGAGTTACCTTCAGCGTCCTCGGCGATGATGGCCAGTGTAAAGACGGAAACGCCGGATGTGTCATCGAAAAGGCTTGCGGGAAAATCGAGGACAGAGAGCACGAATCGCTCGCTGAGGGCATCGTACCCCATGGCCAGTTCGACCGTCCCGAGTTCGCTGCCCTCCTCGGCGGGAGAGATGCGGATCGAAGCGTTGAGCCGACTGCCGTCTCCCCCTTCATCCACAACCCACGCCTCAATATCCAGCCGCTCGCCGACAACGATTTCTTGGTTGCCGGGAGATTCAAGGATGATCGGTTCGAGTGCGTCCGGGACACCTTCTTCGGCCAGATCCGTCACAACCGGGCTCCCGAATACACCGTCCAGCAACGTACTCGAAACGTCCTCGGGAAGAATGGCCGGATTCTGGAGAACCAGCGGCCCTTGGGCGGTCAACAGGCTGTCGCGGGCCACGGTAAAAGCATCCAACACACTCTGACCAGCGATGAGCCGATCAAAGAAAAGATCGGAGAACGAGAACGGTTGTCCGGTCAATTCGAGATCGCCGAAGATCGCGATGCTGAACTCAGCATCGCCAGTGGACGCGATCACCGCGAGATTCGGGTTCGCGCCCGACGCCGCCAATAGATCCTGGGCGAACTTTCCGGCCTGTGGAGCGTCCACAATCACGTAGGTCGGCGCCTCGCGTTTCGCCGCCGTCAACGCGCCTGCGAACGCATTCGTATCCAGCGTCTCCTCTGCGGACAGACGCAGAACGCCGGCTGCCTCACTGGAAGCCAGAATCAGAACCACAAGCGGATGGGTCGAGGGAACCGCTTCAACCCGGTCGATCAGCGTTTGCGTACTCGCAGGAGAGAGGAGATCGATGGCCTGCTCCTCTCCACTACCGGCAAACGGGCGGGCGGAGATCAAAGCGGCCGTCTCGTCTGTAAACCTTCGTTCCGGAACGAATCGGCTATAGACATCGCGAGCGATTCGATCCAATGTCTCCGTGGGAACCGATGGTGATTCTCCTTGCCCGGAAACAACAATCAGGTTGCCGTACAACGCCGAAAGCGGATTCGTCTCCAGTGCGGCGGTCTTCTTCAGGTCTGCGACCCCAAGTTTGGCTTCCGATTCGGATAGCGCACCGATGGGCAGAACCAGTTTATTGCTCACCGCCGTCACGGGTAAGAACGGATCGTTAGAAGAGTACTGTGCCTTGGCGGTCCAGTTTCCACGCAGCATGGCGTTCGATAGTACCGGAATCTCCACCATGAACTGCCCCGACGGTGGCACTTCGACTCGTGCGTAATAAGGCAGTCCCGCGCCACGCTTCACGACGAGATCGAGGTGAGGAACGAGGTCTTCCCAATCGTCGATCGGCAACTGCGCCCCCGTCCCCAGCCGTCCCCCGATCCGTACTTTAGTTCCAACCGTCTCCGTCAACGATGAATCGGAAACGAGGAGAACACCGACTTTTCTCCGTTGAATGGGTAGAGGTGCCTGCATCGGCATATCGGGACGTATCCACAGCGAAACCACATCCGTCACGATCGAGACGGCTCCCCCAACCTCGTTGGGAACGGTCTGCGCCTCAACCACGATCTGTGCCTGAAAATCGTCCGTCTGAAGACGCCCAGGATCGAGAACGAGTTTCGAGACGCCGGGCAGTTCAACCTGCCGCGGGTGGAGAGCGGCAAGAATCTCCGACGGCAGATCGCGGATACGTAGCGACGCCGACACAGGAACGTTCGTCAGTGAACGTACGCG
>CAYTDF010000703.1:2193-3266 GCA_964436365.1 uncultured bacterium
TCCACGCGGCTGAACCTCCAGTCGGATGCGCGGCGCTTGCTCGCCGGCGCCGATTCGAGGTGTGGGTGTCGGTGTGAACGTGGCGACTTCCTGCAAACGGACAACCTCAGCCGGTGTCGGCCTCTGCACGGGCACCGGTGTCGAGGTCGCGGATACGGGCGGAACAAAGACATCTGTATCGGAATGTTCGAAATTAAAGATCCCCCAAGGCCGGTCGTACGGCTGCGTGGAGGACTGCTGGTTCCAGACAACGCGCTCGTTTCCACGTGCGCTACTCGTTCGGGCGAGTTGCACCGCCCAAGAACGACCGTCGTTCGGCGGGTCGGGAGCGAAGAGAACCGGCGCTTCTGCGGTAAGAACACCGAACGGTATCGAAACTTCCAAGGTTACACGCTGTTTCCGCTGACGCACTGCGGCTTGGATACCTTGCGGGTTCCAGAGGTTTGGATTCAGTTCGGCTACGCGTACACCGGCTGCTGACAGGAAGTAGGGTGAAGCGTCGTTCTCAGCAACGAGTTCGAAGGCGAGCCAATAGCCGGTCGCCGTTCCCCGGACAAGCAGAGGATCGGGCTTCTGACGTTGATCGAAGGTCGGATCGAGATAGAACTCAATGGTCTCCGTCGAATCGCTGAAGCCTCGGTCGTCACCGGTCACGAAGTTGGGTTTCAGACCGTCACTCTCACGATACGAGACTGCAAGATAGAGACGCTCACGATCGTAGAGCGCAGCGAATGCTGTCCCCTCGCTATCCTCTTTCCAGGGGAAAGTCCCCAGGTTGCTCCATGAATCGCGACCTTGGATCGCCCGTCGATACTCCAATTCACCGATCTCGCCATCGACGGTTGGCGAGTCCCCGCGCACGAAATACACAGCGTAGTTTCGGTTCTGCGCACTGGGAATTTCGGTGGGTGTAAACGTCGGTCTGTCTGTCGGCGTATCGACCGGAGCGGTCGTAAAGGTTGCCGTCGCGGTTGAGGTATTCGTGGGGGTATTTGTAGGAGTATCGGTGAGAGCCTCTGTCGCCGTCGGTGTTTCCGTGGGCGTGCTTGTTGGAGTCTCGGTGGGGGTGTCGG
>CAYTDF010000704.1:0-2577 GCA_964436365.1 uncultured bacterium
GCTCGCCGAAAAAGGCCAAGAGTTCCTCGGCTTTTTCGCGGCTCTCTCTTTCCTCTTCGCGAAACCGTCCGCTCCGCCATACGGCGTCCATCACCCCCGCCCGGGTGCGGCAGTGCCGTCCGATCATCACGTTTTCCACAACGCTCATTTCACTGAAGAGCCGGATGGTTTGGAAGGTTCGGGCAATACCCAATCTGGCGTAGGTGTGCGGCGGGAGCCGATTCATGACCCGGTCTTCGAGCCGGATACGGCCCGAAGTGGGCGTGTAGATACCACTTACAAGGTTGAAAAACGTCGTCTTGCCCGAACCGTTGGGCCCGATGATGCCGAGAATATCGCCGGTCTCGATGACCAGATCGAGCTCTTTGACGGCAATCAACCCCCCGAAAGCTTTCGTCAATTTGTCCGTGACTAGCAGCGACATGCCTCAAGCCTCAGTGGCCTCACCCGCTCCCCTGGAATAACGACCGTATACTGGACCCGACCGAAGCGATGACACCTTCGCGATCCAAATCGTTATAAATAAGGAAAATCATCAACGGTATCAAGAAGAAGAAGATACCGATGCGCCCCCAGGCTTCCATCTGTCTCAAGGTCAGTGGCTTTCTACGGATCATCTCATAGATATAGAGCACGATATGTCCGCCATCCAACGCGGGGACGGGCAGGATATTCAGTAACGCCAAACTGGCCGAAAGCATCGCGATGAAACCGAGAAACCTTTCCAGCCCCCACCGTCCGGTTTCGGCGGAGAGTTTGAAGATCGCGATGGGGCCACCGAAAACCTTCGCGGAAGCATTGCCCGACACGAGTCGGCCCAACAGCCCCAGCATGGTGGTGAAGGTGCGTGAAACCCTGCCCGCCGCTAATGGAATCGCACCGATCACGCCATACCGTCGGCGGTCGGTCAACCGCTGAATGCCGATATCGGCAAACGGGACTCGCTCGCCGGTGCGAATGCCATGGTCTGTGGGCAAAGTCTCCATGGTCACGGCAGGTACAATCGTATCGGTTAGCACCTCACCTTCGGCATTGCGCCAGCTCAGCGTCATGGGCACGCCGGTGACGTCTTCGCCGTCGAGGGTGTATTGCTTCAGGATTTGGGCCTGCAGGCGGTTCCAGTCTTCCAGAGGTGCGTTGTCCACGGAGAGGATGCGGTCACCCTTGCGGATTCCGGCCTTCGCCGCGGGACTCTGTTCCTTTACGACGCCGACGATCGGCTCCAACTTGGGGGCGACGCTCAGCAGCGGCAGGTGTTTGAGAAAGAAATCTTCGACGCCGGTGCCCGGGTCGTAGGTCAGACCGAGTCGCGCCACCGCGTGATAGGGTTGCGCATCCTCGGCGGGCAAGAAGACATCGGGTGTCAACTGGGACTCGTGCTCGCCGCCTTGCGGGTCGACCCACCCGATCTGGAGAGGGATCGCTTCCGCAGTGCCGTCGCCGCCGATCTTCACGGCACCGCTCACAGCCGTGCGCAGGTCCTCGAGTTCGCTCGCGAGTTTGCCATCGATGCTGCAAATAATCGCTTGAGCGACGAGTCCCGCTCGCTCCGCAGCCCCACCGGGCTGAACGCTGTTGACGAGGAAACCGTCCACGTCGGGTCGTTCGGCGGCTTCGGGCTCTTCCTCTCCCTCTGCCGACGTCTCGGCCGGTGGAGTGGCTTCCGCCTGGGAGTCGGTGGCGATCGCGGCAACGCTGACCTCATAAGACTTGACGAGAACCTCTTGGCCTCGCTTTACGGTGAATTCAAAGAGAGGGCCTGGCGTCTCGTAGACAGCTCGTTCAATATCCTCCCACAGTTGGACGTCGGTGTCGCCCACGGCAAGGATTGTGTCACCGGGATGCAGCCCGATCTCCCATCCCGGACTACCATCGGGTACCACGCCAACGGTCGTGGTGCGGGTGATGGATTCACCGACAGCGACGAAGAGCAGATAATAGAGAGCAAACGCCAGGACGACGTTCATCGCCGGTCCCGCGACCAGGATCAAGATTCGCTTCCACGCCGAGATCGAGAGAAACTCCCACGGGGCACCGGTCAGTTCATCGCCGGGATCCATACCGGCGATCTTCACGTAGCCGCCGAGTGGGAAAGCCGCGATCTGATACTCGGTCTCTCCCCATTTCTTGCCAAACAGTTTGCGTCCGAACCCTACGGAAAAGACATCGACCCGCGCACCGCACCATTTGGCGACGATCATGTGGCCGAACTCATGAACGACCACAGCCAACCCGAAAACAACTAGGAACCGTGCAATAGCAGCGGCGACACTGAATATCGAATCCAAAGTACCCATCCTCGCGACGTTCGCGGCAGCCTCTGCCATAACGGCGGCGGTATGGCCTAGCGGCCACCTCTTTTCACGACTGCCTGGCGAACTCTTTCTGTGATACGGAGATCACCATCCCCCAAAAACCGCGTCCGCTCGCCCGTGGTGATACGGCCCTCCACGCGGACACTTCGTGCGCGCTATGGTCTCTTTCGGTGGCAAAACCTCGAGAGACGCTCTAGGCAGAGACTCACCCAGATACCGCAAAAGTAGTGTACTTGGTCTCTCTCAACGGTCAAACGGTACT
>CAYTDF010000704.1:2587-3262 GCA_964436365.1 uncultured bacterium
GTCTCGGTGGGGAGTCTAAATATCAGAAGAACAACCGATCAATTGAAGGCAGGCTGAATGCCCGATGGCGCGGGCCGTTTCGTGTGTTAGGGGGGCCGGACGGTCAAACGCTGTTAACGCTTCGCGCTCCTACAGACGGTCGACCTCGCCGACCTCGTCGACTGAGGGGGGGGAGGGGGAAGGAGATTCGTAGACGGTGGAGACAACTCAGTAGTCGCACTCTTCCTCATCGAATTCGTCGTCTTCCTCGGCCAATCCGTCGTCTTCGTCTTTGTCCTCGTCGTCAAACTCGTCGCTGAACGTGTCTTCGTCGTCGAACTCGTCCTGCCCGGCTTCGTCAAAAAAGTCTTCGGGATCGTAACCGAAGTCATCGTCATCATCCCAACTCAGGAGTCCAAGGATGAGATAAGGTCGTGGATCGCCAAAATCTCCGGGACGCTGTTTCCGGTGCATGGGGTTCGCAACACCCGGCCACGCGGGCGCTTGGCAGACACGTAGGGAGAGCACTGCCAAGAGAGACTCCTTACGGCCAACGGACGCAAGTATGAGAGGGGACTTCATGGCGGAACAGACCTCCACTTCCTCCAGCCAGACTCGTGAGACCTCAAACGAGGAACACGAGCGTACGCAAGGACGCCGGTTCGTCAATACTGATGGTACCACGTTTTTTGAGTG
>CAYTDF010000705.1:0-3257 GCA_964436365.1 uncultured bacterium
TTCATTGTAGCGTCTGGGTCGCGCCGCCGTCTGGAATACAATCAACGGGTCGTTCGACGCTGGGAGCTTTGCTCGTGCCTTTCGAGGCTACGCACTTCTTCTACTCCCGATTGCCTCGCGATTTGGGCAAGCAAGCTGCAACATATTGTTACCGCCCAATTCGCACCAATCACAGTCGACCTGATGAATCATCCAGGCTGGGCATTCAATTCCTACATCATGTGGGCTGCATGAAAGTCGCCGCCCTGAGCCATCAACGGGTCCATTCCACTCCCACGTAAGGCGTGATGCCGGGAGAGTACACGCGAGTGTTGAATCCGCGCGGGTCCGGGGGAGCTATCTCGGGGTTTGCAAGCAACCTCAGGTCCAGGTGTTCCTGATACGATCGATCAAACAGGTTTTCAACGCCGCCCACGATGCTTAATGTCTCGGTCGGATTCCAATACCCGCGGACGTAAAAGGTTGTGAAGCCAGGCGTGGCCTCTTCGAGTGGCGCAAGTCCGACAATCGAAGCCGATCCTTGACGGAGCCGCGCGACTTGATCCTGGGCGTCGACGATGCGTGCCGCGAATTCGAGGCCCCAATTGTCACCACCGCAGCGATCTGCGAGGCGCAGGCCGACTCGACCTTCCAGTGGGGCAATACCGTACAACGGTTGATCGATCGGGGCAAGACCGCCGACTGGGCCGACTTGAATGTCATGATCGCGGCCCCTCAAGTACTTAAGCGTACCGAAGGTCGTCAGCCTCTCCGTAACGGGGACTTCCAGGTACGATTCGAACCCGGTGAGTGTCACCATCTCGGCATTGGAGGCAAACAAGATGCGTGCACCGGATGGGTCAGCGACCAGTTCTCCTTGATACAGATTGTAATTGTCAATCCAGGAGTGAAATGCTCGAATTCCACCACTCCACCCACAGTAGTCCACATTGATGCCACCATCGACCTGCCAGGCTGTTTCCTTTTGCAGGCGTGGATTACCGATGACGCGGTTGAAGCCGCTCTGCATGATACCGAGAAAAACCGCATCGGCATATCGATCGACCAGGCTCGGCGCTCGTTGTCCATGCCCCGCATCCAAGTTAATAGTTACTGCCGGCGAAACCAGCAATTCGTTTTGGACGTAGAACCCGTAGAGCGTGTCGTTTTGGTTGAAGAACGGGATCTGAGTGTCGATCTGCGAATCGACGGCACGCACGTCACTCGCTCTGGCGGTCGTGCGAACCCAATCAATTCGTCCACCAACACGTGTCGTGAGGCATGAGAGCCAGGGCAGTTCTACTTCGGTGAAGAGTCCCGGGTCAATCGACTCTGCTCGCGGCATGTTCGTGGGAACATCGCTAATCAGGGGGTTGTTCGATATGACAATGTTCTCACCGATCTTTTGGGTCGTATAGCGAAAATCAGCCCCCAGGATCACCTGCGTCTCCTGCTCGTTTCCGTACTTTTTCACGGCCCGCGCACCTGTCGTAGACAAGTCGCCGAATGTTGATCCCACGAAACCTGTTGTTCCGAGAGAACCCGGTGGGAGCGCTCCTTGAGCAATTGCAAGGGCATCAAGCGCGTACTCAACTCGGTCGACTACGGGATAGGGCCGCCGCTTGCCGGCTCGGGTCGTATCACCGTTATATCGAGTTGAATTGAACCAGGTATCAACGGTTAGGGTGCTGCATTTACAGGGGTCTTCTGAGATGTACGAGAGATTGACCGCGTCCGTACCCATGAAGTTGACATCGAAAATCTGAGCAGCGTATTCGTGATCCGAATCATCGACGCGCTCGTAACGAAATTCGACTCTCGAATCTGCCGACAAATCGCGACCCAACTGCAACATCCAGTTCTGGGTACTGTAGCTGGACGGGATCTGTGCGAACTGTGCATCGTTGCCTGGCTTGTAGTCCGAGCCTTTGCGGCCACCCCAACTGAGGATGTATCCCCAATCGGAGTTACCACCGTAGGCGGCAACCCGCCCGTAGTTCTGCCCGCCGTTTGTCCGCATTGTGTATCCGACGCGAGCGTGAGATTCATATCCATTGTAGTATCGCGGCGTGTCGATCATCGAGACGTCGATATACGAAAACCCAGGCCCATAGCGCAAGCCGTACGGGCCAGGTATGACAATCACGTCACGCATCAGCGATGGATCGATTTTACTGAGCATCGAGTCCAAGTCTCGCCGTACCGGAAGAAACTGCGAACCACCTGCTTGCGAGTAGATTTGTCCGGAACGGTAGCCGCGAATGTATGGATCTAGCGAGTTTGCCCCTCGGCGTTGCGTACTAACGGTCTGGACCCGGTTGGATTTCTGAAGAATATCTGCAATGTTCGTCGACGCGCTCGCCTCTTTGTGTGATTCTCTTTCGCCGCGCGGATTGAGGAAGTCGGGGAGGGGAGGAGATGGAAATGGATTGTCGCCCGAACTGTCTGACGGCTGTAGGGTCTCAACGTCTGAATCCTGTCCGCGGACGATGAACTGCCCGTCGTAGCTCTGGATAAGTCCCCAACGACGGTTGACATCACCTTGGGAATCGTTCGGCAAGACTGCCGAGCAGAGGCAGACACCCAGTACTATAACCGTGGTCTTTATGAACCGAGAGTTCATCGATTTTCCCCTTTGGGTACACACGCTCGCGTATGAAACTATCCAAACCGCCGTTGTCAGCATTCGCGAGGGCTGGTAGCCGGCGGGATCGCGATTGCATAGAACGTCACTCTATAGGGATACATCGGTCAGCATGATTTTGCCCGTTAGCACTTTGTGTCCAATTGGAGAGATGAAATACCCATAACGATTATTCAGTCACTGCATTTCGGGATACATCGGTCAGTCCGATTTTGCGCCTTTGCAAATTGTGTCCAATTGGAGAGATGAAATACCCATAACGATTATTCAGTCACTGCATTTCCGGAATAATCGTCAAAGTTGATATCGCATCCCTAATATGCCTGGAGTATGCAAATTTACATTCGAGAGAGTGGCGCGATTTCGCCAAGGGAGGCAACAGAAGAAACATGTTGCTCATTGCAAAAGTCTTTCCAGGTTGGTGATCTGCCTCTCAAAAAAATCTTTGGCTTCTTTTGAGCTAAGGCGATGCTGCCAATTTTGAATTCTTTCCACAGTTTTCTTGATTTCCGCTTTTTGGGCTTCGGTAAGGTCTTTCGATTTGTATTTGTTACAAACTTCAGTTCCTAACATGTTGTGTATGTGGAAGAGGACTAGCCCCAGTTCATCTGTCCCGGACAGAGTTACAGGCATC
>CAYTDF010000706.1:0-3227 GCA_964436365.1 uncultured bacterium
TGTCTGCCACCGTCACGCCTGGGCGGAGCAGAAACTGGCAGCGGGCAAGATAGCGGTGATAGGTGGACACCATGGGCCACCAGGTCTGGGTTCGATCCCAGTGGACGCCGTAGGGCCCCAGGGTCATGCCGGGTCGACGATCCAGCCAGGGTTGATGCGTAGAAAGACAAAGCACAAATCGGTTGATGCCGGTACATAATGCCCAGTCGCCCTGGTTCTTCATCGCTGCGGGGAAGAGCTGCCAGGCCTCGTCAGGTCCAGCTGTGAAGGCCTCCGCGGCCACGATGGGGCGTCCGAGTGTGTGGGCCACCGAGACTGCCTCAAAACAGCTGAAGGACGAATCGAACCCGTAGCCGTGCGACCAGAACTCGCACATGGGTACGTCGGCCACTCCGCCCAGGACCATGTCGGACGTGGGATTCATATCGTAGGGCTCGATGGAGAGACCGAAGCCGTGCCGACGGCCGAGTTCCTTGAGATACCCGGCATGGTTCTCGATGACCAACTCCTGCGCCGTAAGCCGGAGGTCCCAGAGGAAACGCTCGGAGATCTCCACACTTTCAACGACGCGGCCGGTCATGGCTGGGAGGTAGGGCAGTGGATCGTAGCCGCGCCGGTTCCTGAATTCTTCTCGAAAGCCGTCGGTCCAGTTTTGTGCGCCCATCTCCCAGCTGTCGATGTGGAGCATAGTCCATCCTGTCGTGCGCTCAGCCGGACGCGGCCCGACAACTTGGAGAAGCTTGCCGATGAAGGCATCGAAATGGGCTTCGAGTGCGGCACGGTCGAACTTGTTGCTCTCAAGCCCCAGCCCGGGTTGGGGTGCGGGGCGGGTGTTGGCTCCGGTGTTCCGGCGGCCGAAACGGAGGATGGTCCATGCGCCCTCCGGCACGTCCCAAGCCAAGCGGCCATCAGACTGGAGACGTCCGGTGAGATAGACGATCTCCTTCGTTGAAATGACCCTATTCGAAGGAAGCGTGGGGTGCGTAGCGGGCGCGTGAAGATAGGGTTTCACTCCGGGTTTCGAAGTGTAGGGTTCGCGCACATAGAGCGCCTTCTCGTCGATATCGGCAAGGAGTGGCCCACCGGCCCGCGGAACCGCGAGCACTGCTTCGTCCGCATAGAACTCCGCCCTCGCTCGAAGGGTTGTTGGCGTCAACGCATTTTCACCGAAGTAAGGCGGGCGCGGTTCCGGCCGAGCAAGCACCGCATCGAACCTAGTCGGCCCCACAACTTCGGTGGCGCTCGCGACCAGATGCTACATAGATTGCTCAACCTTCACCCAAGGACCGCCGCTCCCCGTCCAACCGGGACCGGCATTCAGTGTGATCTCCAAACCGAGTCGCTCGGCCTCCTCGACGGCATGTTTGAAAAGTGCACGCCATTCTTCGCTCATGAACTCGACGGGACCGCGGGGGATGCCGAGGTTTACCTCCATGATGATGACGCCGCCGATACCGGCCGTTTCCATGGCTTCCAGGTCGGCCGTGATCCCTTCACGATTCAGGTTGCCGTCCAGGATGAACCAGTATACCCAGGGGCGGGCGCTATCCGGCGGATCCAAGAATCCGCTGGCTACGTCACCTGTATTCGATGCGGTGTAAGCCCTGATGGCCGTGCACATGACAACCAGGGCCACGGCAAGTCTTTTCATCATATTAATTTTCATGGGAAAGCCTCTTGATTGTTATTTCGCCTTATTGCGCCTCGAAGCACCTTATCATACAGGAGGTACACGGGAGAATCACCTATGTCGGCCCAAGCCGCGGCGATACTCGAGAGGAGTCCGATTCAGCGGGCGCGAATAGATTTTTGGGTGTGGTTACTATAAAGTCTGGAATCGGTGCCTACCTGCGTTGAAGAGGAGACTAAACATCATGAAGAAATTTCGCATGAAGTATGAAAGTATGCTGGCGGTTTTTTGTACAGGAGTCTTGTTGTCGTTGTCGGCAACGATGGATGCCACGGCGATACAGGAGCCTGTAGAGAAGTGGACGGTTGAGCTTGCATCGAAGTATGCCGCGACGTCCGTGCCGTATCCGTCTGAATCACCAAACAGCCTTATCTTTGCGACAGGTGGGCATGTGGCTCGAATAAGTAAAACCGGTGAAGTGTTGTTCCAGGTCAAGTTAGGACCGGAACCTGGACGCGGCGCTTCCTTCCTGCCATCCGTGGCCGATGTGAACGGCGATGGGAAAGACGACATCATAGGCGGGCGGAATGATGGCATCGTCTACGCTCTGGACGCGGATAGTGGCGACGTCATCTGGGAGTGCCGGGTCCCCGATCGGTTGACCAACTACGAGTGGGCGTGTGCTGCGGATATGGACGGCGACAACCTCGCTGAAGTCGTTATCACCACAATGTATGGCTGGGTCTACGCGATCGACAACGATGGAACTCTACTCTGGCGGGCAAAGATAGAAGCCTATCGTCCGTCGGCACCCGCTATCGCCGACATCGACTCCGACGGTGAACCGGAGATTGTATACGGAACGGCGACGCGCTATCTCATCGCCCTGGACTCCCATGGGAACCTGGAGTGGGCCAGTTTCCAACCCCCACATCATCTTGGGCGGACCACTCCGTTGGTGGCTGACGTTGATGGGGACGGCCATGCGGAGGTGTATGGTATGTCGTCCATGTTGTCACCGGAGAAGGGTCTAGTCTGCCTGAATGGCTTGGACGGTTCCCTCCGCTGGCATGGCCTTACCATTGGGAAGGCCTATGAAGGCCGTGCGCTGACGCGCTTTGCCGACGGAACCGTTGGCATCGTGTCCTGCGACAAGGGCGGAAACATTCACGCTCAGCAAGCGGATGGCTCTCTGCGTTGGCACGCACGGGTGAGCGGTGCGGGTGTTTACTACCCCCCTGTCAGCGCGGACTTGGATGGTGATGGCTCGCTGGAACTCGTGGTAACGGTGCGGGACACGTCTACCGACGGAAAAGGTAACAATTGGTACGTGTTAAACGCAGATACAGGCGCAATTCTAGGCGCGTGGAACCATCCGAATCAAGGAATCATGGGTGCCTCGGTGCTTGATATCGATGGCGACAGCGTACCTGAGGTGGTGATCTGCTCGAAACAGGGAATCATCACTGCCTATACGTTTGGCGGTTCGGGTGGATCCGAATCGGTCTTCTTCAGCCATGTGCGGCAACGCACCTTCCCTGTACGTGTTGCGAATCCAAAGTTGCAGACAAAGGCTGTCGCACCGTCGAGCCGTCTC
>CAYTDF010000707.1:0-3223 GCA_964436365.1 uncultured bacterium
GAGAGGACCGCCACCGCTGTTCTTTTTCTGGAATCTGTCGTAGAGAAACGCGTTCAGATACGGAACGGGTGTTGTCAGGGGCGCTTGCTGCAACGGGCCACCCTGATGGAGATGGTACGCGTTGTTGTCCAGGTGGTACTGCTGCATCGCGGTCACAAAAATACGTAAGTCCGAATACGTTCCCGCGACATTGGCTCGAATACGCGCGTTTAGAAAATTGGGTATCGCAATTGCAGCCAGAATCCCGATAATCGCCACAACGATCAGCAGTTCAATGAGCGTAAAAGCGGTGCGCCGCGTCAGGGGCGTTTTGTTTATTCGAAAAGTCATACTGGAGCGATTCTCTCCGATATCGGCGACAATCGCAAGCGGGAAGTTTGCTCTTGAATACCAAAGGGGCGGCACTTCCCCCGCGTTGTCAAACGGAAGAAGCACCGCCCCATTATTTCGTATTCGCGAACCCTAAAGCCTAGGTGCGCTTCAGTGCATCCGCCAATCGTCGATACCCGTCTCTTCGGGAGTGACCACAACCGGCAATACGGATGTGTTGTTCGTCTCGTCGAGTTCGGTGTTCGCGTCCAGCTCGTCGACAATGACGCCGAGGAAGTAGTTCCCCGTCTCTGTCCCTTCGGGCAACGTCATCACCGAGGCGATGCCGACATCGCGCAGGCCACCCTGATCGATGCTCGACTCGAACTCCCGCCCGCCGAGAAGCAGAACGTCGTCGGTGGTGATTTCGGCATCTGTCGAGAGGTAGAATCCGATGGCGATCTGGTCGGAGGCCGCGCCCCCGATATTCTGTACGATAAGGCTCAGGCGCGGGCCGATCGCTTGGCCGATGGGCAGCTCGTTTCCGTCGGCTAGGCTGAAGTTCTCAACGGTGAGATCGGGCAGCGTATCGCCCACGGTGACCGTACGCACCGAGGTGTTGTTGGCCTCGTCCATTTCGGCGATAGCCCCCAACTCGTCCACGATGACACCGAGGAAGTAGACCCCCGGCTCCGTGCCTTCCGGCACAGACATCACCGACGCGATCCCGACATTCAGGCTGGCGTCCGCTTCGAGACCGTCCTCGAACTCACGGCCACCGATCAGCAGCGTATCGTCCGTGGTGATGATGGGGTCGTTGGAGAGGTAGAAGCCGATGGCGAATTGACCGCTCGCCACGACGCCGATGTTCTCTGTTGTGACCGATAGACGCGAACCGATGGCTTGACCGATCGGCAGCACGCCGCCGTTGGCAATCGTGAAGTCGGTGACGGTCAAGTCAGGCAGCGCTTCGGTAACCGTAACCAACTGCGAAGCCGTATTGTTGCTCTCGTCGGTCTCCGCGTTGGCGAGCAACTCGTCCACGATGACGCCGAGGAAATAGATACCGGGCTCGGTGCTTTCGGGCACGGACATCACCGACGCGATCCCGACATCGACACTCGCGCCCACCGCCAGGCCGTCTTCGAACTCACGGCCGCCGAGCAGCAATGTGTCTGTCGTGGTGATGATGGGGTCGGTCGAGAGATAGAAGCCGATAGCGAACTGATCGCTGTCCGCAAAGCCGTCGTTTCGAACGCTCAGTGACAGACGCGGACCGATCGCTTGGCCGACAGCCACGGCGTATCCGTTGGCCAGGTCGAACTCCGCGACTGTAAGATCCGGGAGGTTCTGATCGATCCCCACGATTATGGACGCCGTGTTGTTCGTCTCATCCGTCTCGTCGATCGCGCCCAGCTCGTCCACGATGACGCCCAGGAAATACGTTCCCGGGGCCGTATCTTCGGGTATGGCCATCACCGAGGCGATGCCCACATCCAAACTGCCGCCCGCCGACCAGCAGTGTGTCGTCCGTGGTGATGAAGGGGTCGTTCGAGAGATAGAAGCCCAGCGCGAACTGATCGGCGCTCACGGAGCCCTGGTTCGAAACCGTGACTGACAGATTCGGGCCGATGGTTTGTCCCGCCGCCAGGGCGTTTCCACCAGCGAGTTCGAAACTTGTCACGGCGAGGTCGGCCCTATCTTCGACCACCGTGACGAGCACGATCTCCGTGTTGTTCGTCTCGTCGGATTCGGCATTTGCGTCCAACTCGTCGACGATCACACCCAGGAAATACGTTCCCGGCTCTGTCCCAGCTGGCACGGACATCACCGACGCGATGCCAACATCGACACTCGCGTTCGGTTCGAGGCCGTCTTCGAATTCACGACCGCCCGTAAGCAACGTATCGTCCGTCGTGATGATGGGATCCTTCGACAGGTAGAACCCCAGGGCGAACTGATCGCTTGCCGCGTATCCGGCGTTATAGGCTGTCACGAACAGGCGCGAGCCCATCGCCTGTCCCGCCACCAGCGTACTGTCGGAGAGGTAGTAGCTCATGATCAGCAGGTCGGGCAGGTTCGATTGTACGCTGACGAGTATGTTCGCGGTGTTGTTGGTTTCGTCCGCTTCCTCGATTGCGCCCAGTTCGTCGACGATGACGCCGAGGAAGTACACGCCCGGTTCGATCCCGTTGGGGATTTGCATCACCGAGGCGATGCCGACATCGAGGCTGCCGCCCGCTACCAAACCGTCTTCAAACTCCCGCCCGCCGATCAGCAATATATCACTCGTCGTGATGGTGGCGTCGGTCGAGAGGTAAAATCCGAGCGCAAACTGCCCGGCATCTTGGTTACCGGTGTTAAGGACTGTCGCCGACAGATTCGGGCCGATGGTTTGTTCCCCCGCGATTGTGTTTTCTCCCGCCAGGGTGAAACTCGCCACCGTGAGGTCGGGGAGATTCGACTGCACGTTGACGAGCACGGCCGCGGTGTTGTTGGTCTCGTCCGCCTCCTCGATAGCGCTCAGTTCATCGACAATAACGCCGAGGAAGTACACACCCGGTTCGATATCCGTGGGGATTTGCATCACCGAAGCAATGCCGGCACTCAAACTGCTGCCCGCTTCCAGACCGTCTTCAAACTCCCGCCCGCCGATCAGCAAGATATCACTCGTCGTGATGGTGGCGTCGGTCGAGAGGTAAAATCCGAGCGAAAACTGCCCGGCATCTTGGTTACCGGTGTTAACGACTGTCGCCGACAGATTCGGGCCGATTGTCTGTCCCGCTGCAACTGTGTTCTGTCCCGAAAGACCGAACTGCGCGATCTGGAGGTCTGGGCCCGCGCCCACGATGGTTACCACAAACGCTGCGGTATTGTTCGTCTCGTCGTTCTCCTCGTTTGCGCCCAGTTCGTC
>CAYTDF010000708.1:0-3219 GCA_964436365.1 uncultured bacterium
GTATCAGTTGCATTAACCGAAGAGATCACTTTTCTATAAATGCGTAACTCATCAGCATTTCTATCCCGCTGCGTGAGGCTCATCATATTTTTACCAATTTTTCTGTATGGTGCGATTGAAATCCTTGGGGATCGTCGAGGGGTGCGTAATGCCTGGACCTGGGAACTGTGATTAACAGATCGTGTTGACGAAAAGATTACCTTCTTACTTCGAACATCATACAAATCAAACTTAACATAAAAACGGGCAGCACTTTTTAACTTATCCTGATGAATTCGTGTCCATGACTTGACAAGCACAAACGGATCCCGTACTATTTTCACCACTGGAACTAACGTGCTTGGCCTCATTTTAAGCACATTTCTCTGGGTTCTTGACATAGGACGATGGGCCAAAAGAGCTCTTTCAAACCTTGAACTGCGACGAGGGGGCCTACGTGACCCCTTTTTCAATGCCATACCTCCTATAGCACGTCGAGGGCTTACAATTGTCCTACGACCCTTATACACCCCAGCAGGATCTAGATTATTCCTTAATACAATGGCCAGGCAGATCCTCTGAAATCGTATTTTAGAACGCTTTGGAATCCGGCGGCGGGGTCGATTAATTTGTAATATAGGCACCCTCATGCCAGATTTCTCAATTTCCTTGACCGACATTAGGGTTATCTTTCTCTGAGGAAGGACCAATCGAAGAGCATTTTGACGGCTCAGGCGACGAATCTTTGCAGCACTCCGATTGCTAAAGAACTTTGTCATGTCCACAATCTGTCTTTGAAACGCCAGGTCGCGCTGACCGCGACGAAAATCCTTCCTAATAGATGAGCGCTGAAGGAGAGCCCTTACCATACTTGCCGGCTTCGGCTTTCTTCGCTTACGCCTCTTATGGTCAGCCTCCTTCGCTATCTTGCGAGACTTGGCCAGCTTCTGTTTCGTCTTTAGCTTATTATCCCTGGCCAAATTCTTTCGTAGTAAACTCTCCTCGGCGACGGGCTTCTTAAGATAAAATGAGAGCCTCACCTGCAGGGCATCCTTCTGAATTGCCTCTACCTGATCAGCCTCAAAACTAATCTCGTAGAAAAAATACTTATCACCTGAAATGTTTCGAAGTGAGGCAAACCTCTTGGGTATTCGCAAAACATTCGGTGTCGATCTCCTTATAGTTCGCGGCATAGTTACTCAAACACTAATGTGAAAAGATTAACGAAGGTGGGCACATTGGCACCATCAATAAATACCTTCCCAACGAAAAAAACACGCTTTTCTGGGCGGTCCTCATCATCAGTTAAAAGACTTCCAAAATCAATGACATCCAACTTTTTAAGAGCATCGACACCAGCCTCAAAAAATTGTGCGACTATATTATTCTCCCGAGAGGAGGGCGAGAACTCAATGGTCTGACTAGTCTTTCCCACCAGGTCAGCCTGAAGTTGCTCATACGTCATAATCTCCTCCTGACCGAGTCTCGGGAAAAAGCCAAGCGGAAGACCGTCAGGAAAATCCACAGTCGGCTTATTTACTGGTGGCAGGTGTTGAAAGTTTATAACATGGGCCAACCTCTTGTCCTGGAAAAACCCCTCGACATCATCTACCCCCACATGCTGAATTCCCTTACTGGAAATTGGCTCCTCATCGGTGACAATAAACTCCATCTTATTATTGCTTATAAGAAAGCGATTGGAATCACTAAACTGGTCCAAAGTCCCAATGGATCGAAGTCGCTTGAAATTCTCAACAGATCCCGTCAAGAGGGGCTCCGCCAAACTGGCAAACTGTGCGCCTGTCACGACTGACAGGAACTTAGTGGAGGAACCTGATAAAATCCTCCCTTGCTTAACTCCCAGGTCGCCGCCGCCAAATGCCTGGAGGAATCCGGAGTCATCAGCCTCGAATGTGATCTGGTCCTGCGGAAGCAGGCATGCCTCGAAGTAGAGTCGACTGCCGGCGTCATCGGCGATGGTGGCCGGATCGGCCTGGTAGAAGCTTCCAGCATCGCTGAATGTCACAAACTCCACCACAAAGTCGCCCTCGGCCATCTGTCGGCGGCCCTCCTGCGTCACTATGGTGTCGAATATTCGCGACTTGTTATCAAGTATTCCGGCCATATTAAGTAATAAATCCCAGGTTAAATGCCTTCTGTAGGTTCTCGGTATTCCTAAAAACCTGCATAAAATGTTATTCCGTCCAATGATATCCAGTCATCTGTGTCACTGATATCTGGGCTGCTAATATACACGCGACCGTTATCATAAATATTTATTCGACAGGCCGCCTGTGAAGCTCCAGAGTTGTTATAGCCCCAACAAGTAAATATGTGATCCCTCCCATCAGCCGGCCAGGAACCTGTCGGCAGCGTAAAAATATTTTGTGAGGCGGCACTGTTAGATGCTGAGATACGACCCTGCAGGTGTACAAAGCCCATACCATCCTTCATGAATGATGCAGGTGCCCAGGTGTCATTATAATTATGCCAGTACTCGGTAAAATCGCAGCTGGACGTTGTGGCAAACTCGGTAACATTTATCCACGACGAGCTGGTAATGAGCGAGCCGCTCAGGTAGCAGTCACCTGTCACCAACAGGCTGCCCTTGGCATGGGTCTTTCCCACTACAGTCAGCTTTGAAGACTTAGCTATCGTCCCAACCTGAAAGTCCGATGGGCAAGCCACGGCCTTCACACGACCCTCAGAATCCAGCTTCTTCAGGAATGCCTGAAGCTGCATCTCCTGAACGGTGATGGTCACGCTAGAAACTCACGATCGTGGTCAGCTGCTCAGCCTCATTGATCGGGCCGCGGTTCCTGGAGATACCATCGAAGTAGGGCAGCGACGATGTGGCCCGTTGGCTGAGGTTGGAGGACTCAGTGCTTGACGGCTTGACCCGCTTGTTGTTGGAGTCCACGAACCTGACCCTGATCGGGGCGCCGAGGCCGGACTCGGGACCTGGAACCATTGTCCGAGTGTCGATACGCGGCTCCAACATGTCACGGAACTGGCCATATCTATCCCACCTAAAATAGGCTCGGGGTTGCTGTGGTACACCGTGAAACAGGCCGTACTTAAATCCCCTTATGTACATGTTGGAGAAGAATTGGTCAATGGTCGGGTCGATATTCCTAATTGGCACCTCACCAAAGGCGCCATCCCCTATAGCATAAAAGATCATCTTAGTAAATTTCATGCCGACTGCGGAGAGTGCAGATCCGATTCCACCAATTGGAT
>CAYTDF010000709.1:0-3211 GCA_964436365.1 uncultured bacterium
GAAATGAAGACAGAAGGAGCCGCCTAAAATCAACTAGAAATGGGATTGACTCCTGGTGCGCGCCGTGCAAGACACTGGGTCCCGTTCTCGAAAATGCAATCGAGCCCTATCAGGGCCGAGTCTTGCTCGCAAAAGTCAACGTCGACGAGCAACCCGAACTGGCCGCGCCTTTCGCCATACAAAGCATTCCCGCCGTCAAGATCTTCCAGGGGGGGCAGATCGTCCAAGAGTTCACCGGCGCGCTTCCTCAACATGAGGTCGAACGTATTCTTGCGTCTCTTCTTCCGGCCGAGGGCGACGACCGTCTGCAACAAGCGGAAGTTCTGCTCGACAGCGGACGCCACGCCGAGGCGCTGACGATCCTCGAAGCGATCTTGGAATCGGAACCCGAGAACTCTGGCGCTCTCCTAGCTCGAGCCCGGATCGCTCTACGAGAAGGTGATCTGGAGGCTTGCCAGAAGGCCGCGTCGGCCATCGCCGAGGACGCGCCCGAATACGAGGCGGCGCAGGCGGTGCTCGACGGGTTGACTTTCACCGAACGCGCCCAAGCCTCTGGCGGTTTGGAATCGTGCCTCGCCCGTGTGAGCGAGAACGAAAAGGACTGGGACGCCCGCGTCGATCTCGGATTCTGTTATGCGGCGGCGGGACGATATGAAGAGGCCTTGGAAACCCTACTCGCAGTTGCGACCGGGAACGGGAAATACAAAGACGAGGTCAGGGGGGCCATGGTCAAGGTCTTCGGTGTCATCGGCCAGCGAAGCGAACTCTCCAACCTGTACCTTAAGAAAATACCGTTTTTTCTATATTGACATTAACCGCTTAAATAGATGGGGCGGGGCCGCAACGGCCGCGCCTCTGGGTATTCAATCGGAAGCAACGATCGAAGGAGACTTTAGTCCTTGATCGGCTTGTAGTAGATGTTCCGGTAGTCGACGTCGCCGTGGTTCCCCTGGAGGTAGGTCGGGCCACTCGCGACGGCTTCCGCATCTCTGCCGTTGGTCAGGGACGCGCCGGTCAGTTCCGGGATTTCTTTGTTGTCAATCACTTTCACGCCGTTATGATAAACCGTGACTTGCGGATTCTTCACGATCTTCCCGTTGTTCACTCTCGGTGCGTGGAAGATCGCGTGATAGCACTGCCAATAGCCAGGCGCTTTCGACGCGTTCTCGGACGGCGCGATCAGGTTATAGATACCCCCACACTGTTGCTTATTCGGGTCTTTCTTGTAGCTATCCAGCACCTGGACTTCATAGTCACCCATCAGGTACACGCCGCTGTTCGAGCCTGCCGGAACTCTGAACTCGATATACATTTCGTGGCTACCGAGCTTGACATCGCTCACCAGGTCGATTCCGTGCGTCCCTTTCTTGCTCGGGGGACGGTTGATCAGCTGACCGTTTACGGCGACCCAACTCGCAAGACTTTCCGCGTCCGGCGTCTGTTTGAGCTTCCAGCCGTCCAGGTTCTTGCCATTGAACAACGATATCCATTCCGAGCCTGTGGGCGGCTTGGTGAGCCCTTCTTCTGCGAATCCACTCGAGGCCAACAGCCCCACGGCAATTACGAGATAACCGAATTTCTTCATTAGGATTTCCTTTCCGTCACACTCTAACCTTTGGTTGACGTCGGACGAAAAATACCGGCTTGCGTACAACCGCGAAAGGCCGCGAGCTCCGCAAGACACAGACTTACCCGGAGCGCTGTCAGCTTTGCCCCATGCCGGGACCGAAGACGGCGATATCGCCGATGCTGCGAAGACCGTTGCTGCTGGTGTAGCGGAACGTACAGTCGTCGCCGTTGTTGCTTCCGCAAAGGCTACGGCTGTTCACGTTCGGTCCGAACGATTTGATCAACCATTGCGTTGGGCACCCCCGGGAACTCGCTTGGCTTTCGGCGGCCCCTCGCAGCAGAAATGGCGGATAGTAGGCCCAGTAGTCCGCGCAGTGAGCGGCAGGGCTTCCACCGGGTCCCAGAACGTAACGGTACCATGTCGGGCCCGAGCCGCCGCCATACTGCACCGCCGTGGCCAGCGGAAATGGATCCTGCGGGACACTCGCTAGATACGAGATGGGACTGGTCAGCCGTTGGAGCGTGTAGGCCGTGACATAGGCGTTGTTGTCCAGCCGGTACGACTCCATCGCGGTGGTGAGCGCGTTGAAATCGGCTTTGACTCCGGCGGTCTTAGCCCGCACCTGAGCGTTCAGAAAATTCGGGACGGCAATCGCGGCCAGGATGCCGATAATTGCAACGACAATAAGCAGTTCAATGAGCGTAAACGCGGATTGGCTACGGATTCTCATGGATATCTCCTAGGGGTCGAGGTCGAACGGCAAGTTCGGTGTTTTCGCGGTTCGAGGGGTGATTTGGGGGCGTGGGTCGCATCTACTGCGGGTGCCATTGTAGTGCGCCGGGCACGGTCAAGCAATGGTTGGGCAAGAGACTGTCCGTTTTCGTATTATAAAGATCGCGGCACTGACAGGCGAACAGCTCAATCGAGTGGCTTCCTGCCAACCTTCCTCTCGCGCACGGGTAAACTTGGCAACCCTACCTTGAGTCCTCGCGAAGCGGTCAGCGGTGCCGGGCAATTAATCCCCCTCCTACGCACAGGCAAACTTGGCAACCCTACCTTAAGCCCCCGCGAAGCGGTCAGCGGTGCCGGGCGATTAATCTCCCTCCTACGCACAGGCAAACTTGGCAACCAATTAAATTCTCGTATGATTCGCGGAAGTTGACAGCGTCCGGGGGGGCCCGAAGAGACAGTTCGATGATCGATGCGCTACGCGCACGCTGGGGGGGTGACGGTGGGTACCGGGATGTACTCGGCATCTCCATTCCGTTGGTTCTTTCGACAAGTTCCTGGACCATCCAGCATTTTGTGGACCGAATGTTCCTCGCCTGGTACAGCCCGGACGCTGCCGCCGCGTCGATGGCGGGTGGGATGCTCTATTTCTGCCTTTTCGCGATCTTCTTTGGAACGGCGGGGTACGTGAACACATTCGTCGCCCAATACACAGGCGCAGGCAGTGACAAACGAGTCGGCCCGGCGGTTTGGCAGGGATTCTACTTCTGCCTTCTCGCCATAATCCCCATGATGATTCTCGTCCCCAGCGCGGGTTGGATCTTCGACTTCATCGGTCACGACCCCAGGGTAGCCGAGTTCGAGAAGCCTTATTTTCGCATTCTCTGTTATGGAGGATTCTTCAATGTTTGG
>CAYTDF010000710.1:0-1146 GCA_964436365.1 uncultured bacterium
GAGCCCTACACGCTTCTAAAAAAGGCCGCCTGGTACTCGCGCTGGTTGGAAGAACATGGACAGAAGCGGCTCGGTTTCGTTCACGATCTCCTGTGGGACGAGAAACGCAAGGAATACGTTCGTTTTCTGGGCGACAACGATCTCAGTTGGGCCTGCCATTACCTGAACGCTCTTTGCTTCCAGTACGCCGTAACCAAAGATCCGGCCGTCCGCGACGAAGCCGTCGACGTCTTTAAGACCATCAAATGGAGCGAGGAGATCACTCCCATCCCCGGTTTTCCCGCACGGGCCATTCACGTCGTCGGTGAGGACGCCGTCAAAGCCACAACCGGCTCCGCGGGACTGCCTGCGGAATGGACACGCACCGAAGACGGGCTCTTCGAATGGAAGGGAGACACGTCGAGTGACGAAGTGGACGCTCATGTCTACAGCGTCATGCTTTTCTACGAACTCGTCGCCCAAGGTGCTGAAAAGGCGGCCGCCAAAGAGCACCTGAGCCGTGTGATCGGACACATCGTCGACAGAGGCTGGGTCTTGCGCGATCTGGATGGCGAACCCACACGATGGGCGCGGTGGGATCCCGAATATCTGAAGCGGCCCTATGGCTACAGCGCCCGTGGGCTCAACGGATTGGAAGTACTAAGCTTTGTGACCGCCGCGTACGGCATCACCGAAGAGCCCAAGTTCAAGCAGGGCATGCAACAACTCTACGATTGGGGTTACCACGACGAAGTCCTCCGCCAGAAACTCATCTTCCCGGAGATCACCTTTTTCGACGACCGGCTGGCGTTCCTCGCCTATTACCCCTTGCTGCGATACGAGACGAACCCCGGTTTGCGCTCGATCTACATGCGAAGCCTCGAGCGAAGTTGGGAGGTCAAGCGAATCGAGAACATGCCTTGGTTCAATTACATCTACGGTGTACTCACCGGGAATGAATGCGAGAACCGGCGGGCGATAAAGCACCTCCAGGAGTGGCCTCTGGACTGCAAGGACTACCGCTTCCACAACTCTCACCGCAGTGACCTGCAGAACCACGAAGGCTACCGAAACTACACCACCGGATGGAAACCCATGACGCCTCGCGACATTGGAACCAAGCGTTGGGACCGGGATTTCATGCAGTTGGACGGCGGTGGCAGCAAG
>CAYTDF010000710.1:1156-2218 GCA_964436365.1 uncultured bacterium
CCGGTTGGATGGACGTTTACTGGATGGGGCGGTATTACGGTCTCATCGAACCGCCCACAACTACGGACACAGACGCTCTGACATTGAAAGAGCATGAAAAACCTGTGGGCGCGGCACCGTACAAGGGACCTCCACGGCCACGGGTCTCCGAACGATAAGATCCCGATGGGGGAAAACTGGGAGTAATAGAGTATGGCGGACAAAAAGGAAGAACGGGCGGGCGCGGCGTTCGAAGACGGTCTCGAGCTGACGGTCGCCAAGGACAAGATGCGGGTGACCGTAGAAATCGGTGTCGAGAACACCGAAAAATGGAGTCCCGAGCGTCTTATCCGGGAGCTCGGTGCGGAGGGAGTCGTCTCCGGAATCGACGAAGAAAAGGTCGGTAAGCTCTTCAAGGAGAAACTCTTCAATCAACCTGTGGATGTCGCTTTTGGGACACAGGCCAAAGATGGAGAGAACGGTTACGTCAAACACCATATCGATGTAACACGCGTACGGGGAGCGCCGAAGGAACTCGCCAGTGGCGCCGTCGATCTGAAGGATATTGGTGTCTTTACAGTGATCGCCAAGGATCTGCTCTTGGCCGAGCTCATGCCTCCTACCGCCGAGACCATCGGTAAGGATGTCTATGGAGAGGAGGTCGACGCCAAACCTGGAAAGGAAGCGAAACTCTCCGGCGGTAAGGGAACGCGGCTCTCATCGGACGGCAAGAACTTGCACGCCGATACCGACGGGATTCTTGAAGGCACCGCCGACAAGATCGTAATCAATCCCGCCCTCGTCGTCCAAGGCGATGTGAGTTTTGCAACCGGCAACATCGAAAGCAACGTAGCCGTGGCAATCGGCGGAAACGTGTTGGCTGGTTTTTCCGTCAAATCCAAGGAAGACATCTGTATATCGGGCGTAGTCGAAGCGGCGGAGATCACCAGCGAGAAGAGCATCGTCATCAATGCCGGAATCCAAGGTGGCAACAAGGCTGTACTAAAGGCCGGGGGCGCGATCACCGCCGTCTTTGCCAACGAAGCCAAGCTCATTGCCAACGAAGGCGTCTTCACCAAAGGG
>CAYTDF010000710.1:2228-3188 GCA_964436365.1 uncultured bacterium
TGTTATTGTCGGGGGCGACGTCGTCGCCGGTATAGATATCGACGCGCTCACAATCGGCTCGTCGCTGGGAGCGCAGACCAACATTCAAGTTGGACCGGATATGGCCGGGCTCGAAAAACGCGCCAAGGAGTTGAGCGATCAGCGCAAGGTGTTGGAAGCCAACCTCCAAAAGCTGAAGGAGGTGATGGCAATCCTCCAGTCCGCACAGGCTGCGGGACGAAGACTCCCCACCCCCCAGTTGAGGATGGCGCAGGAAAAACTCAAATCGCATGGCGCACTCGCAAAACAGCTAGAAGAGATCACAACGCAGGACAACGAACTTCGGCAGCGCGTGGCCAAGGAGCGGGACATCAAGCGATACATTCGCGTCAAGGATACGATCTGGCCGGGAACCACGATTCGCATCATGAGCGCCACTTTGAACGTCAAGAACCCCATGAAGGCCGTGCTGTTGACTCTCGAAGACCGAGAAATTCAAACCTACGCATATCGAGAACGGGGTGCCGAAGAGCCTACGAAGGAAGAGGGCGAAGCGGACAAGCAGGCAAAGGAAAACTAGGAGTCTGTCGGAGAACCCCTCTTCTGGATCGCACAATCCGTGGCCGGAGGAATTCGCCATGCACAAATTCCTATCGTTTGTGACCGCACTGCTTCTTTTCCTCTCGTGTGCGACCTCTCTGCCCGCACAAGATGTCGCGTCGAAAGGGAGTGGATATCGGCCCACGCCCTTCACCGATCTCCGTGAGATGCGCAACGAACTGGAGCGGGCGAGAGACATCTATGACGCTTTTCTCCGAAGTTATCCCGAACCGGTCGAACATCGCGACTCGCAAATCGTTACGGGAGAATGGCGCTTCGCGTACGAAGTCCAGCCGTTTATCGTCGACAAAGAGACCTACCGCAACAGTCTGACGATCCCGGAGCCTCCGGCATGGTCCAAAACCGAATTCGATGACAGCG
>CAYTDF010000711.1:0-3187 GCA_964436365.1 uncultured bacterium
TTTGCACCGAAGAGATGCTGGAACGCTTCTCACGGATACAGCTGCTTGCCGATCATATCGCGAGAAAGCGCAAGGAAGTCGCCGAACACAACAAAGACCAAGACGTCAGCGACACGGAACTCGTGAATGGACGCCGGTTGACCAATGTTGGGACGTTTCGCGCCTATGTCGAAGCCTATCTGAAAAACCACCCAAGAATCCACGATAAGATGACCTTCTTGGTACGTCAGCTGGCACCCGGTCACCACGGTCTGCCGTTGGAAATCTATGTCTTCAGCAACGACCAAGTTTGGGCCAACTACGAAGCGATCCAGTCGGATATCTTCGATCACCTGCTGGCCGCCGTATCGGAATTCGATCTACGTATTTACCAGCAGCCATCCGGTTCGGACCTGCAGCAGCCGATTCAGGCGCTCCTGCGGCAAGGCCCTGTTTGAAATCCGGCAGCCGTCCCGTCACACCTCCAGATTGCTCCCCACCACGGCGGTCTCCGGTTCGATCCGTAGCCCGTCCGCTGGAATCGTGTTCTCAACAATCCGGTTGTCACGGCTCTTACCCCGGATATCAATCGCGGCCAACATCGTTGGCGCCTCACGACGATCGATGAAGGTGCAACCCATCACCCGGCAACGAACCGAGTCCTTTATAAAGAGACCGCGATAGCGCGGGTCCAAAACTTGGCAATCTGCCACGTGGATATCTTCACTCTTCTCAATTTCAATCGCCCCGCCCGATTCGGCCGAACCCCGGAAACAGTTTTCCAGGATGATCCCGCTCAAACAAACGCCTCTGCAATCCCGGATCGTGATCCCATCCGCCGTCTGCTTTCCGCGTGGATGCGGATTCCAGTCAATCGTGTTTCCGGACATCGTAACGTTTGCGCACCGCTCCAGCCCGATCGTACGCTCGGCACCGCTGTAGATCGTGTTCCCGGTAATCGAAACGCCCCGGCAGTCGACGAGGTGAATGGCGTCGGTTTGACTCCCAAGCATGTTTCCGGTGATCGCCAGAAGGCCGCTCGAGCAAAACGCCTTACCGCCAAGCACGCGAATATTTGCGCCGTTCGGACTTGGAATCGCTTGAATCGTATTGCCGACGATGGTTCCCTCGCGAAACGTCGATCCCCCCGGCCGCAGATCGACGAAGAGATCCGCACTGTCTTCACGCTCCAGATCGTGATTGTATTCAATGTCGTTGCCGACCAGCTGAAAGTTGCGGACCTCACCGCCCCTAACGAGGATTCCCGCGACCGGGTTGTAGCTGATGTGGCTGTTGTTGATGATGACTTGATGCAGATTGACACGGTCGAAAAGTATGCCAACTTCCAGATTGTGGTAGACATGACAATGACTGACGATCAGGTTGCGATTGCGCTCTTTCAGGTGGATACCTGTTTGGCAGCGGCGAATTAATACGTTGGTCACGGTGGGCTGAAAAAGTTTCTGCAGACAGAGGCCGACCGCCTCCGGGTGCACACCCCGAATCTCCAAACCGGAAACCGTCGGCATCCGTTCCGCTTCCCAGACTCGCTCGTGGACACCGCTGGGATCCGCGGTCTGTTCGTGCGTGCCGATCAAATGGAACGCAGGCCCCGGACCGGCCATTTCGACAACGGCTGTTCCATCACCCACAAGCGACGTTCGTCCATGTTGGGAAAAGTCGACGATGACCGGGCGGGTCAGCCGGTATCGGCCACGCGGCAGGTAAACAACGCCAGTCTTCGCATCCACGGCCCGCTGCAGAGCGTCGGTGTCGTCATGCTCGCCATCGCCGACAGCGCCACAATCCAGAACTGTTGTCACCGACGCGTTCGCCACGGCCACTGAAGCCGACCCCAGCGCAATCGTCGATCCCAAGAAACTCCGTCGCCCAATCATCCCGTTTTCCCGCCTCTTACGCTCTTACCGAAACTCTCAGAATAGAATCAGCGCTCGGTCCCGGCGAATCCGAGTTTGCCATTCGGCGATGTGGGCTGATGCCAGAAGGATCTCCAGTAGGCTCGATCGGCAGCGTAGAAGTCAACCGGATCGCCGGGCTTGAGCGTCTTCGGCAGAATCCCATACCGTTGCATTTCACGGATGTACTCGGGACGCGGTCGGAAACCGGGCATATCGTAGCGTTTCGTCTTGTCCAACGCGTGCTTGGTTTCGGTGATGGCCAGAAGCAGTCGTTGATAATCCGGATCGTTCATATCTTCAAAGACGACGGCATGCCCGGACTCGGCGGCGTAGCCACCCGCGCGCTGCGCGAGCGGTGCAAGAAGCATTAGCGATTGCCGAGGCTGGGTCAGATTGTAGAGCAGATGCCGTGAGAAACGCCGCCGCGGGTCGTCCGGTTGGAGCGGTTTCCAAGGCTGTTTCCCGAGATCGTCGGAAGGTGTCATGGCCAGTTTCATCCGGTCCTCATGGCACGAGCCGCAGCGCCGTTCGAGAGCGTCCGTGGCGGCTTTCATCGAAGGCCACTCCAAGTCTTGCCGATCCAACCTGTTGATCCAATACCCGCCGAACATGCCGCTCCCCAAGGCCGCGTACGTACCGGCAGTGGTCGCGCCCGTCTCGATCCACAACCGAATCAACGTGATTTCGCGTTCGGAGAGTTTCACGTCGTGGTGACCGTTCCGTATCTTCTCCATCAGCGGGCTGGCCGCACTACCGATACTCCTCGGCATCAAACTGCTCTTGGGCAAATTGCGGCCGTCCACGACCTGGTTCCGCGCAATCAACGTATAGTAGCTGTGCGTAAAGAAAGGTCCGCGGTCGCCCGTCAACACGACATCCCCCTCACGCCGTTCGTAGTTGTGGCATTGCACACAATTTCGGTCGAAAATCGGCTGAATATCGCGTGCAAAATCGATCACGTCGGGCATACCGTCGATCGGCTGCGGACGACTCGGCGGCTTCTGCAGCGCCATCAGCTTCGATGAGGACGCTTCCTGCGGTGCGAGGTTACGGTGTTCGTGGCAGCCCGCACAACTGGTCTGTTCGCCGGGCTGAAGGGTAAAGAAACTCTGCATGCGTTTGACGGCCATGCCGTTCTCGTCCAGCGCCACGAAGAAGACGGGCCGCATCGCCGGCAACTCCACGTGGGCCGAACCGTCGGGCTCGACCGGAACCGTGCCGAGAACCCGCTGCAACAGGAACGTGCCGCCGTAGGTCAACGGCTCCATGCCGCTGAACATGTTGTACGG
>CAYTDF010000712.1:0-3182 GCA_964436365.1 uncultured bacterium
GGTGTTATCGCAAGAAACCCTTGAAAAACGCGCGGAGAAAACCCAATCGCACCCCGACCAAGTTTGGAGAGGCGTTCGTGCAATGATATACTTTTTCAATCATGTCACTCAACAGCCCCTCGTTTCATACGATTCAGACCGGCGAATCGGTGGAGACCCTTTGTTACCACGTGATCTCCCTCGGTTGCCCCAAGAATCTAGTGGATACAGAGCAGATGATGGCCAATCTGGCCGTGTCGGGATTGATCTACACACCCGACATGGAAGAAGCGGACATCCTGCTGGTCAACACCTGCGGCTTCATCGACGCCGCCAAGGCGGAGTCGATCGACGCCATGGAAGAGCTGATCGAACTTCGCCAACCGCGGCAACGAATCATCGCCACGGGGTGTCTGGTGGAACGCTATCGTGTCGAGCTCTCGGATCAGTTCCCCGAAATCGACGCGTTCGTACCGCTGGGGGGTCAATCCGGTGTCGCCAAAGTGGCGTGGGAACTTCTCGGGAGGAGCGTTCCCGTACCGAACAACTCGGCCCAAGCGCCCTTCGCACCCCGGTTATTGACAACCCCCGCCCACATGGCCTATCTGCGCATTGCCGATGGCTGCTTCCATCAATGCGCGTTTTGCGCCATTCCTAGTTTCAGGGGCCCGTTGCGGAGTCGGCCGATCGAGGAGATCGTCGCCGAAGCCAACGCACTCGTGCAAGGAGGAGCCCGGGAGCTGATCTTGATCGCCCAGGACTCGACCTCCTATGGCTATGACCTGTACGGCCGTTTTCGATTGGTCGAATTGCTCAGCGAGTTGGAGTGTATCGACAACCTCCGTTGGCTGCGGCTCATGTATACCTACCCCACACTGGTCGACCGCAGGCTCGTCCAGTTCTACAAGAGCAGCCAAAAACTGGCGCGGTACGTGGACATACCGATCCAACACGGGGCGGCCGAGATCCTCCAGGCCATGCGGCGTGGCTCTAACCCGGAGCTGATTCGCAAGGTGATCGCAAACCTGCGCGAGACCCGGCCGGGTATATCGATCCGAACCACGGTGATTGTCGGCTACCCGGGCGAAACCGAGGCCCACGTCAATGAGATGATGGACCTGTTGGAAGAGCTGCAGTGCGAGAACGTCGGCGTCTTCCGCTATTCCGACGAGGATGGCACCCCAGCCCAGAAACTCCCCGACAAGGTCCCCGAAGCCATCCAGGACGAACGGTACGAGCGGCTGGTGGCATGGGCCTCCTCCCAGGCTCGGGAACGTAACCAACGCTACATCGGCCGCAGGCTCGAAGTTCTGGTGGACCGGGTCGATCCCGTGGATAACCGTCCGTGGGGAAGGCACGAGGGTCAAGCACCTGAGTGCGACGGCCAAGTCTGCATAACATCTGGAGAAGCCAGCCCGGGCGAGTTTGTGAAAGTCCGGATCACCGAAGCGGATGATGAGAACCTGTACGGTATTCGGCACTCTCCCCCGGACGGCTCGTGAACGAAAACAAAACCGACACAACAACAGACGACACCACACCCGCGCTAAAATCGTGGAAAACCACGCTGGCATTACCCCTCGCCACAGGGTTCGGCAGCGGATTCCTGCCGATATCGGGAACGGCGGGAACGCTGGCGATCTTCCTGGCCCATCTCTTTCTCTTCCCCACCCTTCTGGAACGTCAGAACATCCTTCTTGGCTTGGGGGTGACGGCGGTGCTCACTGCGGTGGGATTTTGGGCCGCGTCAGTCGCCGAGCGCCACTACGGCCGCAAGGATGACGGCCGCGTCGTCATCGATGAGTGGGCCGGATACCTCATCACGGTGATTCTCCTGCCGGGCACCTGGCAGTGGCTGTTGGCGGCGTTCTTTGTCTTCCGGTTCTTCGATATCGTCAAGCCCCCTCCCGCAAACGGCCTTCAGCGGCTCAAGGGAGGCACGGGAATCATGATCGACGACATGATCGCCGGGCTCTACGGCTGCATTCTACTCCATGCCGCTCGCTGGACCCTTATCGCGCTCGGGTATGCGGCGTAGCGCTCTCTCGACGCCTCCGTTCCATAGACCACATAAAACACTGATAAAGATAGACTTAAAACTAGGAATCCAGCAATTCGCTGGTTCCTTTGCCCGTTAGGCCCATTTTTTTGGTTGCGGTCGTCTCTCGGACGGTGTAATGTTGTTTGACAGTACCTGTCAACGTGAGGAGCGATCCATGGGAGCCGATAAACTCGCCGTCGAGGAGACTGTCATCACCGGTCTCGAAGCGATCACAGTGCCCGTCACCAAACGACTTCCAAAATGCCAGCTCCATGGCATCGTCAGCGATTTCGAAAACCGGAAGCTGACGTTCGCGGTTTCACGTCACAAGAGCGAGTACGAGCTCTGGCGTGAGGTTCTTCCGGGAGACCGTCCCCGGATGAAAAACCGCAAAGAAGGCATGGCTTTCGCTGGAGTCATCGCCCAAGACAATACAGAACTGGACGAGCGAAATTTCGTCTGTATCTGGCAAGAGGGAGAGCGCATCTTCGGCGAGTTCTAGCTCGACCGCAATGCACGGCCCGAACCTAAATCAGCGCCGTCGTCTCCGGGAACCCGAACATCACATTCAGATTCTGCACGGCCTGAGAGGACGCGCCTTTCCCGGTATTGTCCACCGTGGCCAGAATCACCAAGAGATTGTTGCGCGGGTCCTCGTGTAAGGCGATGTCCACGAAATTCGTCTGTTGGACAGAGTGCAGCGCGGGAACAGCCCCCAGCGGTAGCACACGCACAAAAGGCTCATTCGCATACGTCTCCTTATACCGGCGGTGAATCTCGGCCAGCGGCGTATCGTTGGTGCGTCGGCAGTAAATCGTCGAAGATATCCCGCGCCGGATCGGAAGCAGATGCGGAACGAACGTCACCCGGAGGTCGCTGCCTAGCGCCCGGTTGACACCCTCGTCGATCTCCGGTGTGTGCTGGTGGTTCCCGATCCGGTAGGCCCGATAGTTCTCATCCACTTCAGGGAAATGGAAGGCGGGCGCAGGTTTCTTGCCAGCCCCGGTCACGCCGGTCGCGGAAGAGACAATAACTCCGTGAGGCTCGACCGCCTCATCCCGAACCGCCGGGTAAAGCCCCAAAATGGCAGGTGTGGGGAAACAACCTGGGTTGCCCACCAAACGGGCGTTCTCGATCTCATCGCGATAGAGCTCGGGGAGAC
>CAYTDF010000713.1:0-3175 GCA_964436365.1 uncultured bacterium
GAGGACGGCATCGACAACATCGGCCACATCGCGAATTTCGCGGATATCGTGGACGCGAACAACACTCGCACCTCCGAGAATCCCCACCGCGACCGAGGCCGCCGTTCCCGCCAACCGCTCCCCCACACTCCGTCCAGTTACATGCCCGATAAAGGATTTTCGGGAGGTTCCCAGCAGTAGCGGGTAACCCAGTTCAAGCAGACGAGACATACGGCGCAGCAGTTCTAGATTCTGCTCGGCCGTCTTTGCAAATCCGATCCCCGGGTCCAAAACGAGCTGTTCGCGGCTCACACCACGACGTAAACTCACGTCGACCGAGGTCTGAAGTTCGTCGCAGACCTCCCCGAGCAGATCGTCATAGATCGCCAGGGACTGCATCGTCTCCGGCGTTCCCCGGGAGTGCATCAGGATCAATCCCGCGTCCGACTGGGCGGCCAGGGTGGCGAGTTGAGGCTTGTCACGGAGGCCGGAAACATCGTTGAGGATGTGCGCCCCCGCTTCCAAAGAGCGCTGGGCCACCTCCAGGGAGACCGTGTCGACAGAAAGAGGGAGGTCACAACGCTCGGCCAGCCCTTCGACAACCGGCACCACGCGCCGCAACTCCTCTTCGACGGGCACGGCCGACGCACCCGGCCGGGTAGAGACGCCGCCAATGTCGAGCATATCGGCCCCGGCCTCCACGAGTTCGAGCGCACAAGTCACAGCGTCGGCAGGCGTACGAAATCGTCCGCCATCACTGAACGAATCGGGGGTGACGTTCAACACCCCCATGATCAACGTTCGTTCGCCCAATGGAATAACGCGGTCACGGCAACGCCACGCTGACGTTTGGCGGGGAGACGAAAGTTCCGTCGTCACGTTCTGACGCTCTCAATCGGTGCGTATATTAGGAGACCTGCTTCGAAGAGTAGTCCAAGGGAATGGAGTCGGGATGTTCTTGGACCGGGGCGGCTTCATACTTGGAGGGGCACTTGGCCATGATGTTGGTCGCGCGGAAGACTCGGCCGTCGTAGGTCCCCTCGACGACGACTTCAGCCCCCTCCTGAAACGTGTCGGGTACGGCTGTCCCGATATACGTCACGGCCACGAACTCCGGGGCGATCGGCTCCGTCAGTTCCGGTTCGGCCGACTTGGTCACATGGAAATCAAGACGCGTCTTGGAGAGGTCCTTGTCGACAGAGCCGTCTTTGACAATACCGACCAAGCGCAGGTCGCGGCCGAGAAACTCCGGAGCGCGAGTCAGCAGTTCGTCGGGTCCGACTGAGTAGATCTCGCTCGACGATAGGCCGAATTGAACGAGGGTAACCAGAGCGGCGACCACAACCAGTAGCCCGATCAAGACTTGACGGTTCTTACGATTGGCTCCCGATGTCATTGTTCTCCATTCCATTGGGCTGAGAGTCTCTCCCCCAGCTCCGTGCATCAGCACAAGCTACTCCCACCCGACCGTAACTCAAGCGCTCCGGTGGCTGGCGAGCTTATTTAGGGTCTCCTCTGAATTATCCGTCTATTCGGCGCTCGGTCAAAGCTTCCCGCCCTCTATGGGATCTTCCGACGAACGCTCCGGCGAAGAAAGCGCTTCGGCCAACCGCCGCGCGACCTCGTGCCATTGGGCGATATCCAGTTCTTCAGGTCTCCGCTCCCACGAATCGCCCAGCGCGAAGCGAATGGCGTCGGGTCGAGGCGAGGCTGAACCGGGAGGAACCCAATGGACCGCCAACCGCTTGAGCTGTTTGCGACGGTTCGAGAAAGCAGCGCCCAGGAGTGGCTTCACGTGTGTGAATACAAAATCCATATCGAGTTCGACATGGGGTGTAAGCTGCACCCACGCTGAGTTTACACGCGGTTTGGGGAAGAAATTGGCTGCCGACACCTTCCGCAAAGTGCGTACCTCACAAAGGCTTTGCATCATGACGGATACCCGGCCGTAGTCCTTGCGGCGCGGCTGCGACGCAAAACGCGCGGCCACCTCGGCCTGCACGAGAACATGCAGCGAGGCAATCGGCAAAGGACCTTCCAGGAGACGCATCAGGATGGGGACAGTGGTGCGGTAGGGCAGGTTGGATACGACTCGGATTTCGCCGGAGACCGAGCCCAGTTCCTCCAACTTCCCTTGTATCGAAGGCCAATCGAGCCGTAGAGCGTCTCCCTGAATGACCGACAATCTACCTTCCCACCGATCCTCATAGATCTCCGGCATGAGGCTCATCAGCGCTGCGAAACGGTGATCGAGTTCCACCGCCGCCACACGACATCCCCGCTCCAACATGGCCACGGTCAGGTGGCCCATGCCGGGCCCGATCTCCAGAATCGGCGCGCCGGGCCCAATCTCCGCAGCATCCAGACAAGCCTCCAGAGTTGGACGCCGGAAGAGGAAGCTCTGCCCGAGTAACTTGGAGAGATGAATCTCCAGTGCTTTCAGTACGTCGCGCACAACGCTCTGGGCATACAGATCGCCGGGGTCGGCAGGTAAACATTTGCGTAACTCAACGCTCTCCATGGTGCGATTCTAGCAGCCGGGCCCCGTTCTTCCGCAAGTGCCCGCGTAGATAGGTCATTTTTGGGCCGAGTTTTCATGAACACTTTTTCACTCACCTTGGGCGGCGCTATTCCCTCGTTTCCTCCGTCGGGCGCACGAAAACAGTCCTTGACGTGCTGGGGTAAATTGGGGTAGATTACCGTATATCTCCGTAAGACCTTTGTAAGACCTCATATATTTGCTGCGGAAAACCACAGACATCCACGCAATAATGAGTTCTACAGGCGTGAATCGGACGGTGCGGCGCTGAGGAATGAGCCGGTTTCGACCGGCCATAGGGAAAGAGAGCGATGCAGGAACAGGAATGGGCCCTATTTGGCTCGTACCCATGCAAGATGGATTTGAACGGGAGAATCATCTTTCCGCGTGATATCCGTCGTGCGCTCAACTCGAAAGAGTGGGTCGCCGTCAAGTGGTTCGACGACTGCCTTGCCGTCTATGCAAAGGAATACTATCTCGCGCTGGCTCGTGAGGCTCATCGCAAGTCTACGTACTCGAAAGAAGACCGGCGCATGCGTAGGGCGTTCATCGGCAGCGCGGCGCTGCTCAAGCCGGATTCCCAAGGCCGCACGGTGATTCCCAAGCCACTGCGAGAATTCGCGGACCTCAAAGAAAACGTGGTTCTTGTCGGCGATC
>CAYTDF010000714.1:0-3173 GCA_964436365.1 uncultured bacterium
GCGTTATCCAGGTTTGAGCGCGTGGGGTCGAGCCTGTGGCGACGGCCTCCGTCCACTTGTCTCCACAGACAAGCCCGATAAAGAGGAGCACCGGCAAACCGAAGAAGATGGGAACCGACACGCAAACCGCCACGGGGGGTGCACTCCCAGCGACGATGGCATACAAGATCAGGATGAATGACAATCCCGCGCACGGTAGCCCCGCTCCGACGACAAGACCCACGAGCAGTCGGGGCCATGTCGCTTGCTCGCGTACCGCAATGCGGAGCGTAATAATGGGGAACGCAGTAAGGCCGCCGACCAGTATCCCCGCCGGGATGCCGACAATGCCTTCTGTCGCCGGGATCAGCTGCATGTTTGGCCATGCCGCCAACAGCGAGGCCCCCAAAGCGGCGACGGACGCAGACGCCCAGTCTCCAGCATTCCACCACCTCCAAAGTAAGAACGTCAATGTCAGAGCCTGCAACGGCACACAGCAGAGGACAAATGTATTCCTACACCACAGAGCGAGCGCAACACCGAGAAGGCCAGGCACCAGGATGCAGAAACGGAATGGGGAATACGTCCGATCTGCCCGCAGCTTCGGGATGGCGAATACGCAAACCGCAGCGAAACCGATCAGACCGAACAAGCCAACGATCGCCCGAATGAAGTTCGTGAGCGGAATGTGTGAAAACGTCACCGGCTCGCAATCCACATGCGTTCCTTGGGCGTTGGCGATGGAGGCCGTGTAAGGGCCAGAGGTTTGGTTCGGCATTCGCACGGAAGCCGCACATGTCCCGCCTCAACCGTATTCGAACTGCCCCGTGGCCACGACATTGCCTTCGGCGTCGCGGACCTCCCACCAGGGAGCGGGAGGATTCAGACCTCCGTCGGGATGCCCAGGGTCGACCGCGTTGTATTTGAGCCCCCGGGCTATGCAACCTTTATAGTCCAGCGTCACCCGACCCAAGAATGGGTTGGATCGGACCCGCAGTTTCGCCTGAAGCCGTCCACCGATTTCCAGAATTGATGTCCCGTTTTCTCGAATGGATACAGGTCGGAGCGAGGAGTCGAGAGCGAGCTGAAAAAGCGGATTCGTACTGGTCCCCGCCTGGATCCAAGCGTCACTGACACGAGCCGCACCGGCTCCAAGTGGGACGGTATACATCTGATCCTCCCTCTGGGGGAGACAGATGTCGTAGGAGCCCGCGTCTGAATCCAGACTCAGGTAGAGCCGACGAAGTCCTTCACCGTCGACATGGATCGCACCGGTCGGACCGCTGTACGGTTCGATCGAAATGTGGGCGTGATTCTCTGAAAAAGTCGTGTTCACATTCCAGAGCGCATCTCGCAAGTAAGCGACGCCGTGGCTGGAGAACCACGGATCGGTAAAATGATCGAACCGGCCGTCGCGATTGGCATCGAGAATGAGCATCCCCCCTCCGTATCGGTCGGACGGCACGCCGTTACGGAAGACGAGCCGTGCCGCGTAGCGCTCACCCCCTACTACAATGTCGCCCGCATGTGAACTACGCACGCGCATCACGATGAGCGACCGGTTTCTTCCACGACCGGTAACGTAGACATCCATCCGGCAAAGGCGCACACCATCGCCAAGCGTCACCGGCACGCCAACACTTGTGTAATGCCCCATGCTTGCACTATGAGACACAGAGATGTCTTCCGTACCGTATTCGCCGTCCCCATTTCGGTCACACGCAAACCGGTAAGGAGGTTTGGTGGTACTGAGCAACTTCAGAGTTCTGTCACCGGTCGGGATCTCCCACAGATGAGCCTGAACGTTGCTTTCGTCTTCTAACCTCACATTTGCGCTACGCTGGGATTGATAGGAAGTGTTTCGCAAAGGCCGCGCGTGGATTTGTACCGTCCCGTCGTTCTCTACAAATTGCAGCGTCCCGCCATCACCGTTTACCAAGGTCGCAGCGAACGCGAAGAGTGAAAGGAGGCAAGAAAGAAAATGTAGGCGACCGATTCGTACCATGAAGCAATGACCCATTGCCGTGCCCCTAAGTCCCAGGGGCCGGAGCGGAATAGGCGGAGGTGGATGGGAGTCGAACCCACCTGCCACGTCCAAGACGCGGCACAAACGGCTTTGAAGGCCGCGGGAGCCACCGGGCCCCTTTCACCTCCACGGTGAGGGTACTGCATAGAGCGTGTCCTGTCATGCGGAGCGGTACGGTTGCCGGACCGGGCACGTGAGCGGTAGTATCGGGTGCCAATCGGAGATGAAAGGTATCCTGATCTCTTTGGCAACGTGAGTCTTTACCGCACGAGGATCGAATCCAGATGTTTGAGCAACTGAACACACGACTGAACACGTGGCTAGCCGGACGCGAGTTGGGCGAGACGGCCGTGGAACTGATCAACCTCGGAGTGATGCTCCTGATGGTGGTTCTGATCGCATTTGTCGTGCACTGGATCGCCAAGAAGATCGTCGTGCGGATCATCGGGCGGGCCGTAAAACGCACCAAGAACCATTGGGACGACGCTCTCGCCACTCACGGTGTATTCCGATGGGCGGCTCATATCGCTCCGGCCGTGGCGATCTATCTCATGGCTGACGTCGCGTTTGCAGATGCGGACCACGCCTTCCTGATCTCCAGCGTCAATGCCAAAGCCATCGCCAACATCTATCTCATGATCGCCGGTCTGCTGGCGGTGGACGCCTTGCTTAGCGCGGCTCTATTCATCTATCAAACGTACGAAATATCCCGTCAGCGACCGATCAAATTCTACGTACAAGTCGCAAAGATCATCCTCTACATCGCAGGTGGCGTGTTGATACTCTCCACCGTGCTCGACAAGTCTCCAGGATATTTCTTCGCGGGATTGGGAACTCTGACCGCAGTCCTGATGTTGGTCTTCAAGGATGCGATTCTGGGATTCGTAGCCGGGATTCAAATCGTCGCCAACGATCTCGTCCGTCGAGGCGACTGGATCGAGATGCCGCAACACGGCACCGACGGGGATGTCATCGACATCGCTCTGACAACGGTGAAGGTTCAGAATTGGGACAAGACCGTCACCACGATTCCTACGCACGCAATGATTTCCGAGTCGTTCAAGAACTGGCGGGGTATGTCCGAATCCGGCGGGCGGCGCATCAAGCGGTCGATCCTCATCGACATGAGCAGTATTCGCTTTTGCACCGAAGAGATGCTGGAACGCTT
>CAYTDF010000715.1:0-3169 GCA_964436365.1 uncultured bacterium
TAGATAGCCTTTCATCGATCCACCTGAAGAAACGAATCCTTCCCCGTACGTGAATAGGTTGGCAGGTAATCACTTTCGAGGTTGTGGGTATGCACGTGCCCGCCAGCTTCGATATCGACCGTTGCCGTACCAATAGGCATGCCGTATTTCAAAACCTTCTCTCCCTTACGGATGCGACGGATCGCCATCTTGTGCCCGAGTTCCATCGACTCGAGCAAGACAATCGACGTGCCCGCGAATGAAAGACTTTCTCCCACATCCACATCGGTTGCTACGACACAGACGTTATCCCGTTCCGAGAGTAGGATAAGACGAGGGTCGATCGTCTGTTGCGGTTCGCTCTGTTTCATTCGCCGATAGTCCTTCTCCGAAACTCCAATCGCACCGAACGCAAACCTGTACGGTGCGCATGTCTCAGACCTCGATCTTCCCACCGTATTCCCGAATATCCGCCTCATCCCATCGCTTGAGTTGCGGCCAGAGAGTCTCTTCCGGCTCCCATTCGATCATACGCTCCGCGAACGTGCGATTCTTGTTGAGGGCAGCGACGATTCTCTCCTGGGACGTCCACAAGCCAAGGCTGGGAGATGGAATAAAGAAGATATCTTCGCCGTCGACCGTATTCAGACCGGCATCCATCTCGTCTGGATGATAGCGTCGTAGCGCCTCCTCGATCTCCATGTGCTGAAACCCGACTCCCTCCACCTCTTCCCGTGTCAATCCCCCCGCAGCATACACAATCTTGAATCGGCCCTCTGACGAACCGTGAATGAGGTGCGCGGCAGTGTGTCCCAGGTCACGCATGGCGGGATCGGAGTTGTGAGCCTGCATCGCGCGTGCGGTTCCTCTATACCCGTGCTTTCGAATCAGACCGTCGATATCCCCGTGTTCTCCAAAACGGCACACACCCGGGGCGACAACGATCAGTTCGCCCCCATCGGCCAAAACCATGCGCGTGCGATAGATCGCCTTGTTCGCGACCCACGTGCTCTGAAATTTCTTTCCATCCATAAAGCAGACGATCTTCCGCAACGGTTCGTCAAACAGTTTGACTGAGTTCGTCCGTGCGAATCGAGCTGCACGCACATAAGTTTCCACCGTCTCGCCAACGAACAGACCGGCGAGTGCGGGTTGCTTTTCCAACTCTGGAGTCTTGACAGTCAAGATATAGACAATCGGCACGTTCCGCAGAAACTCTCGCTCCGCTACGTTGAAGCAGCCACGTAGGGGCGTCACAATTTGACCCAACGTATCTTCGATGGCATCGCTCGCGGCGATTAAGTGTGACGCGCAGATGGTCGACTTGCCTCCAACGCCCACAATGAGATTCTTGTTGTGGTTCGCGTATCCCAAAACTTCGTGCGGGACAACTTGGCCGATGCTGATCACGACATCGTAGCCTCCGTCCAGCACGGCCCGATCGATCTCGATCGGAAATCCCCAATCCGCGCTCCCACCCGTCGCGTGCCGCACAAATTCCGCGCTCACATCGCCGACGGTTTGGCAACTGTTCTTCCAATCATGCACAAGGATACGTTCTTCGGGAACATCGCCGAACATCCAGCGATTTTCCGCCGGTGTATGCGGAAGATGTTGGCCGAGTGCGGGCATGACATCGGTATGGCAGCCGCTCCCAAGCGCGTGAAAGAGTCTATTCGCGAGAAACCCCGAGCGGGAATGAAAGCGCGTTCGGTCCGAGGGCACGAGCAGCGCTCGCGAGACTTTCGATCCAAAACGCGTGTGCACTTCTCGCACGACCCGCGCCATCAGTTCACGCTGTGATGCCTCGTCGATTGCGCGCCCCTCTTCACAAAACCACATTGACCCGCCCCGCCTCTCACTGCGGAATTCTGTCCATTCGGCCGATTCTAGCGTAGCTCTCGAAACTCTTGTCCGGCGGGGCGCACGGGTGTCGGCTAGCCATTCACCAGATACTCGTCCAGCCACGAGAGGATGATTTGCCGCATCTCGGGAAGTTCCTCGTGCTTACAGTCGAAGAGTTCGATCCGGCAGTCCCGCTTGCGTCCGTACTGTTCGTACAGGGGAAGCAGGTGATCGCGAATCCGTTCCACCCCCGAGGGCGGTGTGAGATGATCCTTCCGGCCGTTCAAACTGAGATGGGCTCGGGGAACGATCAGTTCGTTGATCTCGTGCGTCTGGAAATGTTTCAGAAGCGAAGGCACGTAATAATAGATACCGTGTCCACGCAACCCTTTCGCTTCGATCAGCGCTTCGTAATCGGTCAGACAACACAGATCGATGCAGCATTTGATGCGTTCATCGAGAGCTGCCAGCCACCAGGCCTTTGTGCAACCCATGGAGATGCCGAAAGCCCCAATCCGGCTCGTATCCACCTCGGGACGCGTGCAGAGATAGTTCAGAGCCTGCAACTCGTCGAACATCATCATGCCCCACAGGACCTGGCCCTTCCAGAGCATCTCTTTGAAGGTATCGTGCTCGCCCAGCCCACCATTGTCGGGATACGGCATTCGTTCACCGAAACACCAGCTATCGATAGCAAGCGCCACGATGCCTTTTTCGGCATAAACGGGCGCGTAGGGTTCGAGCACGCCCGTGTCCCGCAAGAGTTCGGACTTGCCTGCGGGATAGTTGCCGCCGTGCCAGTGAATGTACATCATCCCCGGCGCCGGAGCCGCGATCTTGTCAGGAATTAGGAGCAAAGCTGGGACGGTTTCGATACCGTTGAGATCCAACTCGAGGTGCTCCAGGGTATAACCCTCTTTCTTCTCTTTCTTCCGTAGCACCGATTTGGGAGGACGCTTTTCCGGAAGGTCGCCGAGTAATGACCAGAGTTCCTTTCGTCGTTCAACCTGGAATTTCTTGAATTCATCGCTTTCCATGGCATAGCCCCGCCCCTGCAGCCCAAGAGCCAGACCACCCGCGGCGATCCCGCATTGAAGCAACTCTCGACGTGTAAGTTCCACTTTAGCACCAGCCTTCCGTGCGCGTTTTCGAAACCGCCTACTCTCTGTCTGTACCGTAAATATCCGAAATCGACCCTACGATCTCGGGATCCGGTTCGGTGGCGACGGCCGGGTCCTTATCGGTGTAGGGGAGATTGTGCAACAGGTGCCGCATACAGTTGATACGAGCACGTTTCTTGTCGTCGGACTTGATAACGGTCCACGGCGCGTCGGCTGTGTCCGTG
>CAYTDF010000716.1:0-728 GCA_964436365.1 uncultured bacterium
GATCGCCGTGACGGTCAGCCTAACTTCGATCAATCGTTGGCCAGAGACGAGTTCCTAAAGTTCGCATTCAAAGGAACCCGGGACAATCAGCTTTTTCTGACCAACTCCGTTTCTCAGAAGGTCGAAAACTTCCGGCCGGTGTACGACTGGTTTAAGAGCACACTTAGACTCGTTGCGCCCGACTCTCGTTTTGAGCCATTCGAGCTGTTTTTCGATGAGGGGCATCCCCTCCACACCACCATGAACGAGATGCTGCCGCAGCTCGATACGGGCATCGCTCACCTCGGTAGTGAAGAGACTCCATTCGAGAACATCCCTCTTCCGGAATCGTTGAAGACCACAGTTCGGGAAAAGGTCGAAGAAGGCATGACCGTCCGGGTGATGACAGAATCCATCAACGAACGCTTTGTCGTAACCCGCAAAGAAGGCGAACTGATCGCCAAGAAGCCGGTGACCTACCACCCGAAATCGGACGGGACAGAGACCAAATTCGAAATTGCTCAGGAGTCGGACGGTTCACAGAGAGTCATCGATCTGTTGCCCGCCTTTCTCGAACTTTCGGCACAGACGCCGAAGAGGGTCTATGTCATCGATGAGATTGACCGCAGCCTGCATACCCTGCTAACGCGAAAACTGCTTGAGGTATACCTTGCCAACTGTTCCAAGGAAACCCGATCGCAGTTGCTGCTGACGACGCACGACGTTTTGCTTATGGATCAGCGGTTACT
>CAYTDF010000716.1:738-3162 GCA_964436365.1 uncultured bacterium
GCCGCGATGAAATGTGGGTGGCGGAAAGAGATACTTCCGGTGCTTCAAACCTGCTTTCCTTCAGTGAGTACAAGGATGTCCGGTACGACAAGGATATCCAGAAGAGCTATCTGCAAGGCCGCCTGGGAGGAATCCCTCGTATCTTGCTGGGAGGGGCTTTGACCAATCTCTGCCTCACGGAGAAAAGTGGGGGGGGATGAGTGATGTCACCGAGACGCAAGTTCCGGAAGCCACCTGGCGTACTACGTTACCGGAAGCTGTTCGTGATCGCGGCTGAAGGCAGCAAGACCGAGCCACTCTATTTCGGGATTCTCAACAGCCAGCGATCTGTGATCCAGGTGAGTTGTCTGACAAGTGACCACAAAAGCTCGCCACATCATGTCCTGAAGCGGATGGAGAATCACCTCAAACAGGAAGGCCTAAGGGCCTCTGACGAAGCCTGGCTGGTGGTGGACAAGGACCAATGGACCGACGAACAGTTGCAACAACTTCACGCCTGGTCATTGAAAAAAGACAACTACGGATTCGCCCTCAGCAATCCCAAGTTCGAATACTGGTTGCTGTTGCATTTTGAAAATGGCACCGGCATCGGGTCGTCGAAAGATTGCTCCAGTCGTTTGGAGCAACACCTTCCCGATTACGATAAGGTGATCGATGCCCGCAAGATCACCCGGACACAGATCGACGATGCAATCCGCCGCGCCATGGTGCGGGACAATCCTCGATGTACCGACTGGCCACGCAGAATCGGTGGCACGACGGTCTACAAGTTGGTCGAAAACATCCTCCAGGCCTGAGCCGCAATCGGTCCGATATCGAAGCAGCAAGGACGCTCCTGGATGTCAAGCCCCATTGTCCGCAGCGTTGTCCTTCGCCCCCGGGCGGTAGACGATCACGTTGACCTTCTCGGTGGTGACGTAACCTTTATCTATTGTTTCGTTTAAGAAAGGTAGGAATTCGTCGATACGTTCGGGTGTGTCGACGATCTCTACAATCACCGGCAATCCCTCGGAGAGACGTAGAATCTTGGCGGTGTGCATCCGATGGTGCGCGCCGAATCCCATCAATCCGCGTAGCACCGTGGCCCCGGCCAATCCACGCTTGAAGGCCTCCTCGACGATCCGCTCGTAGACCGGGCGTCCCTTAATCCGCGCGTTCTCGCTCACGAAAACTCGAAGCAAAACGCCTTCCTTCGACTCTTTCATGACGCCCTCCGTGCTGTGCCGTTCTTCCGACGGGCCACCTTCTAGACTGAGCCTTGTATCAGACGAGAGTTCGCATGCCGAGCCAACAGGCCGCCAATCCGAGTAGATTGGAGAGCAAGAGGTTTCCCATGCCGAGCAACCATTCGCCATCGCGCGCCAACTGGAGCGTCTCCAGTCCGTAGGTGGAGAAGGTGGTGAACCCGCCCAGAAACCCCGTCAGGACCAGAAGCCGTACCTGCGGCGATATCAACATTCTCTCCTCGAATAGCGTCGCGAGCAACCCAATTAGGAAACATCCCACAACATTTACCAGTAGCGTTCCGGTAGGGAAACTCTCGCCGCCCAAGCGCTGTCCGAGTCCCGATGCGAGATACCGCATCACGCTGCCCCCGGCTCCTCCCAGCCCGACCCATATCAGATTGGTCATCTCTCTTTTCACCTGGATGTTCGTTATGTTTCTGTCTCTCTGTAGGGTAGCCGTTGTGTGAGGTTTCGTAGGGCCGCCGGTCTTATTCGCTCGGCCCCCCTCCAAAACGTTGCCGCACAGCCCGTATCTGCCCATCAAGCCCGGGGTCCGATTCCAGGGCGCGTGCGAAGAACCTCTCGGCCGCCTCCCGGTTCCCCGCTTGGAGATGCCAGACGCCCAGGTTAAACGCGGTTTCGGCGCGGTGGGGGTCCAACTCCAGGGAACGGTTCCAGGCGTCCCCGGCGGGTTTATGCCTTCCTTTGAGAAGAAGGCGGCGGCCTTCGTAGTCCCAGGCGGCGGCGGAGGTTGGGTTCATGGCCAGCGCGCGGTTCAAGCAGCGGGCCGCCTCGCCCAACGCCTCCGGTGGGGGGTTAGGCTCTGCAAGCCGGATCCGCGCGATCTGCACCAGCGCCCTGGCCCGGCGCGCATTCGTATCCGCTTTGCTCTTCAGGGTGCGCGAGGCGATACGGAACGCTTCCAGCGCGGCCTCGGTCTCGCCCTTCTCCTCCAGCAAGATGCCAAGATTGTACTGCGCGGTCCCGTAGGTGGGATCGCGGCGCAGGGCCTCGCGGTATTGCGCCTCGGCTGCCTCCAGATTTCCAGAGGATCGCCAGGCCAAGCCCAAGTTTAGCCGGGCTTCCAGGTAGTCTGGATCCAGCGTGACCGCGCGTCCGAGCGCCTCGAGCGCCGGTTCCCAGTCACCCTCCCGCGAATAGGCCCGGCCCAGTGCGGAGAGCAAGCGCGGATCTTCGC
>CAYTDF010000717.1:0-3161 GCA_964436365.1 uncultured bacterium
CAAGCACGGCTGGGCGCAGGGTGAGCCCATCGGGGACGCCGGCGTAGTTTTTACACCTAGGGGAGATTATGTGCTCGTGTATTATGTGTGGAATTACGACTACACTTACTGGGACGCTAACTCACAGTTGCTCGCCGATGTAAGCAAGGCGGTTTACTATTATATCAACCCCGTCACTCCTTAATTTCTAGCGTCATCCCGGGAGCAAATCGGTCGATAGGTCGCGGAAACGCGGATTGTTCATATCGCGCGACGATATGATCGCGTTTTCCACACCCCACGGAACGCCCAGTTCCGGATCATCCCAGGCAACGCCGTGCTCATCCGCTCCGTCGTAATAATTGCTTACGATGTAGTTCACTGTAGCCTCGGTCAGCGCGACGAAGCCATGGGCCACTCCCGGGGGTATCAGCAACCCATGCATGCACTCCCCACTCATCTCAACCATCTCCACAGCCCTAAAGGAAGACGTTGACGCGCGCAAATCGCACAGCGCCACTCGTATTTCTCCCCGCGGAGTCAGCCAGTAATCGAATTGATGATGATGAAAATGCAGCCCGCGCAGCACATTTTCCGCCGAATCAGACCGGTTAGCCTGCATGCGCCGCCAATCCACCTGCGGAAACCATTCCATCCGGAAGGTTTCCCTGAAGACACCGCGTCCATCCGCGATAGGTTCAAAGTGGACATGGTGCAATCCGACGATAACCTTACTTTCGATTATTTCACTCATATCATATTAGTAGCACTTCCGTTACAATTCCAGTAGACTTTCAACCCAAATATACAAGTCTAACAATGTGTGCGCTCGGTGAGATTTGAACTCACACGACCCAAATGGGCCACCAGGCCCTCAACCTGGCGCGTCTGCCAATTCCGCCACGAGCGCGATTGGAAAATTATAGCATCCACATGAGTGATGTCAACGCGTGGTCGCTCCCCCCGCATCTAAAGCTCCACAACGGGGTTAAACACGTAAGGTAAGAGCAACTAGTATCCAACTTAGCGCTAGATATCCACTAATGGCACATATGGCACAGAACAATTTGCGCATTGCCCTAGACGGAATGGGCAGCGACGAGTACCCGTTCCCCGAACTGCACGGCGCTACGCGCGCGGCAACTGAATTCGGATGCCGTGTGGTCATCACGGGCGACGAAGCGCTATTACGTCCAGCATTAGCGCAGATAACCAGCCCAAGCTCTCCTGACCTTCTGCGCATAGTGCATGCCCCCGACCGGATAGAAGCCACTGAAGCCCCCGCTTTCGCGTCGCGCTCAAAAAGCCAAAATTCCATGGCGCGCGGAATACAATTACTCCGTGACGGCGAGGTAGACGCCTTTGTGTCTGCGGGTAACACGGGCGCAATTCTAGCCAACGGCTTGTTCATTCTCAAGCGCCTGCCAGGTGCGTTACGCCCTGCGCTGGCCGTAGTGCTACCCATCCCTCGTGGGCGCTGTATTTTCTTGGATGTAGGCGCAAACAGCCAATGCAAACCCGCGTATTTACAACAATTCGCGGTGATGGGAAGCGTTTACGCGACTAAGGTACTTCGCATTGCAACCCCTCGAGTAGCACTGCTCTCCAATGGAGAGGAGGCAGGCAAAGGAAACGCGCTAGGTAAAGAAGCATACCCCCTTTTGCAAAACCATAGTGCCCTCAACTTCGTTGGCAACATCGAGGCCAAGGAAATGTTCGCCGGAGCTGCCGACGTGGTCGTGACCGACGGTTTCACCGGTAACGTTGCCTTGAAGATCACTGAGGCTACTGCGGGCATGGTAGGCGGAATGATAAAAGATGCGATGCGCTCGACGGCCCTCGCCACGCTCGGCGGGCTACTGGCCAGATCCGCCATCCGCAGCACATTACTCCCCTTGGATCCGAACGAACACGGCGGCGCGCCGTTATTAGGGTTGAACGGCGTCGTAATAGTCGCACATGGACGTTCTAACGCACACGCCATCCGTAGTGCCATCGACGCCGCCCGAACCGCCATATGGCAGAATATGCTCGCAGAAATGCAGGACGCACTCAGCGCACGCGTTATTGAATAGTCACCAATATGACTTCCAGATGAAATTCGCGAATCGCCGCCGCGTCGTGGTCACGGGCATGGGCGCAATAAGCCCGTTAGGCATGACCGCGCCCACTCTTTGGGACGGCCTTGTCAACTGCCGCAACGGCATCGGTCCCATCACCCAATTTGACGCTGAGCGATACGAGTGCCGCATAGCCGGCGAAGCCAGCGATTTTGATCCGCGAGAATTCCTGCCGTCCAAATCAGTACGCCGTATGGCACGTTGCTCACAGATGGCGGTGGCCACTGCTCGCGAGGCCGCCGCACAAGCCGGCCTGACGGGCGACCACGTTGATTCCGAGCGCATCGGAGTGCTGATTGGTACTGCCATGGGCGGCTGGGAAAAGGCTGACGAAGGCACACAGCAATTCCGCAACAGTGGAAGCGCGCGTGGCAATCCGTTCGCACTTCCTGCCAGCATTCCAAACATGCCTTCTCACCACGTCAGCAGCGATTTGCAGGCGCTAGGCCCATTGCTCACCATTTCCACCGCTTGCGCCACTGGCAGCCAGGCCATTGGCGAGGCTGGTGAAATCATTCGCCGTGGGGCAGCGGATGTAATGGTAACTGGTGGCGTAGAGGCACTCATTCGTGACTTCTGCATCGCTGGTTTTTCTGGCATGCGCGCGCTTCCTACCGGTTTTAACTACAACCCGGAGGATGCCTCGCGTCCCTTTGACCGAGACAGAGAGGGTTTTGTTTTCTCCGAAGGCTGCGGGATACTAGTGTTGGAAAGCTTGGAACACGCCCATGGTCGTGGCGCGGAGATACTTGCCGAGCTATTAGGCCATGCATCGTCGGCGGACGCCTTCCACATCGCGCAGCCCAATCCGTTAGCTTCCGGCGCTATCCGAGCCATGCGCTGGGCCATGCAGGATGCACAGGTGAACATCGAAGATATAGATTACATAAATGCCCACGGAACCAGTACGCTCGCCAACGACCGAATGGAGACGCTGGCGATAAAAACCCTCTTCGGAAACCGAGCTTATTCCGTGCCGGTCTCCTCCACCAAAAGCATGGTCGGGCATCCTCTGGGCGCCTCGGGCGCACTGGAAGCAATCGCATGTATAATGAGTATCCG
>CAYTDF010000718.1:0-3158 GCA_964436365.1 uncultured bacterium
CTCTAATTACCTTTCTATTTTTGACGTGCCACTTACCCCATCCATCGCTTCCGCTTCCGCAATATCGACACTCAGGAGTTTCGCGCCGTGCGCCGGTGGTCTGAGTACTCTTGCATACAGCATATCGGGCAGCTGAATGTCGGCGGCGTATTGGGCTTTACCGGTCACTTTCGCTTCCGAATCCGCTCGCAAGATCGGTTTACCCATAACCTTGTATTGCGCGGAGCTCTTCTGGACCGCCTCCTCTTTCAGTTGGCGAGCGATCTTCTTTCCTCGGGTCAACTCCGTATACGCGACGCGATTCTGGCTCTTCGCCGTATCGATGACCGCACCGTTTTCCGTCTTCAGTTGGCTACGCGGAACTTTGAGATGTTCGGCGGCCATTTCCAGCAACAAACTCCGGGCCTGGGCGGCGGCGGCCCGGAGTGGCGGGCCGAAGAAACGGGTCGATTGGGAGCCGTGGGTGCCTCGGTCGTACGGGCAGAGATCGGTGTCGCCCATCACCATATCGACTGTATCCAAGGGCACGTCGAGTTCGTCCGCGAGCATCTGGGCCAACGAGGTGATGATGCCTTGTCCCATTTCGATCTTGCCCGTGGTGCACGTGACCCGGCCGTCCTCGCCGATCTGGAGAAAAGCGTTGAAATCGTCGGGTAGGCCTCTTCGGCGTCCGCTTCTTTGCGCTTCCGCGTCGTCGCCGACAAAGAAGAAGACGATCAGGCCGCCCCCCAGGGTCTTGAGAAAATCCCTCCGGCTGGGTGTGAAGAAGGCGTCGGAATCGCAGAAATCGATTTCCATCCAATCGCAGTCTTGGTTCATCGTCCCTGCCCTCCGTTCATTGCCACGGCGGCCGTCTGGATGGCTTGGAGGATGCGCGTATGCGCGCCGCAGCGGCACAGGCTATCGTCCATGGTGTCGATGATTTCGGTACGGCTAGGATTTTTCTTTTTCGACAACAGCGTATACGCCGTGAGAATCATGGCCGGCGTGCAATAGCCGCATTGCAGCGCGTCGTGTTGCATGAACGCTTTCTGCAACGGATGGAGTTCGCCGTCGACCGTCAGGCCTTCGATGGTGACGACCTCTTTTCCGTCGATCTCTCGGATGGGGTACTGGCAGGAGCGTACGGCTTCCCCGTCGACGAGCACCGTGCACGCGCCGCAGAGGCCCTCACCGCAACCGTACTTGCAGCCGGTAAGACCCAGGTCGACGCGCAGGGCCCACAGAAGTGCGCGATCGTCTTCAACGGACAGAGTTCGTGGTTGGCCGTTGACTTGAAACTGAATCGTCCTTTTCATATCCGCCTCCTCCTTGAGCGGGGTATATCGAGTGTTTCGTGGCCGTACGGGACCATCATTGAACCATGCTATTCCTCATCCCGCGACACGTCAACTACTTTGGGTGATAATCGCTGATAACACGCCACTTGACTTGACGCTGGAGGGTGGGGCAGACTTGATAACGGCCTTTGGTGCAAACCCGCACGGGCTCGCCGAAACGGCTCCAAGGACGTCCGATTAAGGAACCCATTATGGAAATACGTGTTTATATGAGTTGCGGGAGCGTCAAACGGTTCCAGATTGAGGATGAACGATTCATCGGGAAGATCACCGACCCGTACACGGACCCGATCTACGGCAATCCTATCCTCCAGTTTCAGGGCAAGCGAGACACCGTGCTCCTCAATCCCGCGGCCATCGAGACGATCGAAGTACCGTCGGGCATCGAGGTCTGCCGTCCGACGTATTATGGCTACAAACTCATTAGAATCATCGATCGAGACCGATACGATACGATGCGGGCTCGATACGATTCGACCGGCGCACTCCATTCGGCTGATGCCGACCGATTTACAGCGATCGTCGAAGCCGTCTTTTCGAGTGGTAGAAAGAACTACATCGAAGTACAGGGTATCGACGAACCGGGTGTGGACCGGCGGACTTTCGTCAAGCAGGTCTTCGATTTTCCGCTCATCCCGGCGAGAATCGAACCGGATGGGTTGTCGTGCATCAATCCCAAGAACGTGAATATCTGGACTGCCACTCCAAGCATGTTGAAGGGCTCCGAGTTTTCATTCACGACGGTGGATGAATAGGACGCACGAATACTGGCCGGAGGGGCGGACGCGCACGGCCTTCTTCCATTCTTTCAGTATGCGAACCAGTTCTCAACAGCCGTACCGCACGGGAATGGGTCGAGCCCGCGCTGCGGAGAAGACAGAAGCCCTGACGCAAACTCGCCATTGCCGTCATAGACCGGCGATCCCAAGATCTCCTGAATCGCGAGTACATCCTCACAGTCCTCGGCGTCCAAGTCGTTACCACGGATGTCGAGCGCGCCTCCAGTCGAGAAGCCGAGAGGAACGATAAGATTCGACACATCTGTCAGCTGATTATCGGCGACGAACATGACGTTGGGTCTGAAGTAGTCCTCGGGCAAGACGAGCTCTGCCAGCAGGTTGTTGTTGCACTCGAGTCTCTGCAGCCTCATGTTACTCGTCAGATCGAGTTCTGTCAGCTGGTTGTCGCCGCACTTGAGCGACGTCATATCCATGTTGTTGGACACATCCAACACAGTCAGTCTGTTTCCGCTGCAGTTGAAAAACTTCAGATTCGCGCAGCGGGAGATGTCCAGTTCGCTCAGTTCATTGCCGTCACACCTAAGGTTTATAAGGCTATTCCCCCCGGGACAATGAGGGTCCAGCGACTCGCATGGAACGGCGTCGGGCAGAATAAGCTCTGTCAGCCGATTGCTGCCGCAGTAGAGCGAGGACAGACTCGAATCGTTGGAGACGTCCAGTCGCGTCAGTTTATTATCGTTGCAGCGGAGGCTCTGTAACCGGAACTGCGGAGGTAGATCTAGTGACGTTAGTTCACAGTGATCGAGATAAAAGCGACGAAGAGACCGGGTGGGATGTTCACACAGATCGAGTGTCGTGAGCGGGTTGGACCTACAGATGATCGAACTCAAGTTGGGATTGTTGGACAAATCCAGAGCCATAAGTTGATTTTCGCTGCACTGCAAACTAGCCAGTTTGGCATTTTTCGAGACGTCAATATCTGTGAGCAGGTTGCGGCTGCAATACAAATAAGAGAGTTCTGTATTCCTGGAGACGTCAAGAGTTGTGAGTTGGTTGTCGTTGCACCTCAAATCAGTGA
>CAYTDF010000719.1:0-3156 GCA_964436365.1 uncultured bacterium
GTTAGAATATAGCGGTACACGTCCGGGTTGTCGCCCCGAAGATCGGAACGTCTCTCTCTTTGTACGTTGAGGCTGGCTACACGTAACGGTCCGGAGTGCTGTCCGAGCACCGGGCCATGCTGAAGCGACAGTCTGCCATTGTCATCAATCCGTATACGTTTTCGTACGGTATCTTGATACAGAAGGTCTTCATCGACCTTCGCGGCGACCTGATAGACGGCCAAAGCGTCACTGAATCGTGCGGCCCGCCAGTAGAGATTCCCGAGATCGATATGCGCCTGCCCGTTGCCGGGTTCTTTGCCGACCAACTTTTCGAGCCGGTCGGTGTCAGCGGCGAGCTGGGTGGCCTGATCTTGCTGTTTCTTTTCGGTGGAACTCATCTTGGCCAAGACGAGCGTCTCAAGCTGCTCCAGTCCCCGGTTGTTGTAAGTACTCTGTGGATGTCTCTCGCGCAGGGCCTTGATGTGATCCATCGCGTGTTGCGCGCGCCCCACCCGGTAGCTGGAGTAGGCCGCGATGAAGAGCGCGCGGTCTTCGTGGGGTCTCTCACCCCATGGGGTCTTTAGATAGGCGCTGCTCTTGACGAGCGCCGATCCATAGTCGCCGCGCTTGATGTCGGCGTGCGCTTCCTCAAGCAGCCCACCGGAACTTCCGCGCTCCGGTGCGGTCTGGCATGCGCCCAGAACAAGGATCGTGGCCACCATGCCGAGAAAGCCGGTGTGCCAGTATCCATGGACGTTATCTATTCTTGTCAAAAACCGGCTCATATTCATCCAGATGCCATATAGTTCGTTCTCATCGTGTTCGAGCAAATAACGGGCCCAGCCACAACGCCCGTCCTTTCGGGATGGATTCTGAGAGCTGGCACGTGGAGTCGAGGCTCACGAGTCCATCGGAGAGCGCCCGAATCCTTTGACGCCGAAAGCGCCATCATTAGTCAATTTAGAACATTACGAGTCCAAAAGCCACAAAACAAGGCAATCATGGGTGTCGGTCGGCAAAGTGTGGCTTTTTTGCCACACCCCACTTGGTGTGGCCCCACGTTGTCCACCCCGAGTCCCGCTGCTACTGTACAAAACTCGACTACCAACGCAGGCGCGCCGGAGCCTCGACGCGCCCCGAAATCCTATATCTACGTGGAGGCGCACTGATGCGCAAAATTATTATCGCAGGAAACTGGAAAATGAACGCCGGCGTTCCGTCGGACGGCGTGGCTCTGGCCAAAGGCGTCGTGGAACGTGTGGGCGCAGTGGGTGAGGTGGACGTGGTTCTTTGCCCGCCATTCACAGCCATTCAAGCGGTCGCGGACGCGGTCGAGGGGAGTAAAGTGCAGGTCGGCGCGCAGAACGTGAATCCGAAAGAGTCGGGCGCGTATACGGGCGAAGTGACCGGCAGTTTCCTCAAAGCCGTGGGCTGCGAGTATGTGATCATCGGCCACTCGGAACGCCGCCAGTATTACGGCGAGACGAACGAGAGCGTGAACGAGAAAGTGAAAGCGACACTGGCACAGGGCTTGATCCCCATCGTCTGCGTCGGCGAGACCGAAGGCGAACGCGAAGCTGGGAAGACCGAAGCCGTCGTCAAAGAGCACGTCGAAGGCGGGTTGGCAGGGCTGACGGCCGCTGACGCACAGAAGATCGTGGTCGCCTACGAACCGGTTTGGGCCATCGGCACCGGCAAAACCGCAGCACCCGCAGACGCACAGGCCGTGCACGCTTTCATCCGCAAGACCCTCAGCGCGCTGTTCGGCGAGCAGACCTCGGAAGCGATTCGGATTCAGTACGGTGGTAGCATGAAACCAGGCAACGCCAAAGAACTGTTAGGACAACAGGATATCGACGGGGGCCTGATCGGCGGCGCGGCGCTCAAAGCCGAAGACTTCGAAGGCATCATCCGCGCAGGGCTGTAATTAGAAGAGAACCGTAAATAGCGTACGCAGAGGCGATCGAAAGGAGAGTATCCGATGGTGCAAATCACCTTTCACGGTCATAACGTTTTCGAAGTCGAGGGGGGCGGGAAACGACTGATCATCGACCCCTTCATCACCGGAAACGGTCTGGCCAAGATCAAACAAGAAGACGTACAAGTGGATTACGTGCTGCTTACTCATGGACACGGCGACCACGTGGGCGACGCGCTTGCGATCGCCAAACGCTGCAACGCAACCATCGTGGCCCCGTTCGAACTGGCCATATACCTCGCCGGTCAGGGAGCGAATACGCATCCCCTGCATATCGGCGGTGGGAATAAGTTCGAGTTCGGCCGCGCACAGATGACGGTCGCGCACCACGGGTCGGGATACGATCCCGGCGACGGGAGCCCGATGCTGTATATGGGCGATCCGGGCGGTTTCCTGCTGACCATCGAAGGCAAGAAGATCTACGACGCGGGCGATACCGGGCTGGTGGCGGAAATGCAACTGCTGGGCGATATGCACGACCTGGATGTTGCGCTTCTGCCGATCGGGGATAACTTCACAATGGGGATCGACGATGCCGTCTACGCGGCGGGGCTGCTCAAAGCCAAGGTCACAATCCCCATGCACTACAACACGTTTCCCCCCATCGCGGCGGACCCGCACGAGTTTACGCACAAACTGTCCAAGACGGGCCAGAATGGGCGCGTGCTCGACATCGGCGAGACCTACGTCATCCCGTAGAGCCTTCGCATCCGCGACATAAACGAGAGCCACAGACGCCCGGGATACTTGCGATCCCGGGCGTTTTTTTTTGGGGGGGACGTCCCACCTCAAGTGGAAGAAGACTGTGTCTTACACAGGCAGGGATGCCTGTGCCACCCAGGTTTGTGCTTTCCAGAACTGGGGAGCCTGTGCCACCCGGGGGAGTGCTTTGCGAGAGCTGGGAGGTCTGTGCAGGGGTGCCGTGGAGTGATTTGCGCTACTGAACCACGAAGAGCACGAAGGAGAGACGAAGGACACGAAAAGCACGGACCAAAGATGAAGCCAACCAAGAAAGCCATGCTGTTTGTTATCGGCCCTGCTGTTGGCTGCCGTCCCCTGGGCGGCGTGGACGCTTCGCGCCCACCGACCGGCTGCCGAGCTCTCTTCTTGAAAGCAATGAAGTTGGAGCCAGGTCTTGCCTCCCGTGCCCCTCGATACAAAATCAAGCCTGGCGGCTTGATTCCACTCGGGAACAC
>CAYTDF010000720.1:0-1175 GCA_964436365.1 uncultured bacterium
ATAACGTTCCGGCATGGAACGCATGGTCGGCCTTTAATGTAAGTTGTTACAAATCAGGTGGTTAGTTACTAGGTCATTTTTCGGTATGTGCATCGTGCTCATGAGTCCACATCCTAATATGGGCAGGATTTCGCGCTCCACACCGCTTCGGAGCGACGTGATTGCATCCCTGATATACTGCGCTTCGTGGATAACCCACAGAAGATACGAAGGGTGGAGTAGAAGAATGACCGTGTTCCGGAGAGAAGTACGGCCGCTAACGAAGTATTCCGGGTTCTTGGGATTGGGACTAGTTGCGGTTATGTGCCTGATGGCAACCGCAACGCAATCGGCCGAGCCGATTGAGATCGGTTCACGCTTGGAATTGTTTATCGACGAGCGTCTCATCGAGTCCGTGGAGAATGTCGAACTACGAATGCACAGACCGGTCCCGCGCGAGGTGGCTCTCGTCCACGACGAGTCGTGGGAGGGCAGCGGCACCGGCTACCATACCGTCTTCCGTGACGGTGACATCTTTCGTATGTACTACAAGGCCTGGCATCTTTCCGTGGGGAAAGAAAAACTGAGCATCCCCCACGATACATTGGCGGCGTACGCCGAAAGCGAAGACGGAATCTACTGGAAGAAACCTGTGCTCAATCTGTTTGCGTTCGAAGGGTCGAAGGCCAACAACCTGGTCTGGACCGGTCCGGGTACGCACGATTTCACTCCCTTCATCGACCGTAATCCCGCTTGCGAGCCGAACGCAAAGTACAAGGCTGTGGCCAGCGGTCCGGGGGGGCTGATCGCCTTCAAGTCGTCCGATGCTATCCATTGGTCGCCAATGGGCGATGCGCCAATCATTACCAAGGGGGCGTTCGACACCCAAAATCTCGCTTTTTGGGATACCACTCGGCACGAATACCGCGCTTATGTTCGCGACTTTCATCTGGATACGAATGGCAAGCGAGTCTCGCGTGACATCCGAACCGCGACCTCGACGAATTTTGTCCACTGGACCGAGCCCGTCTGGTTGGAGTATCCCGAGACTCCGCGCGAACAGCTCTACACCAACCAGATCGCGCCGTACTACCGTGCACCGCACATCTTCATCGGTTTTCCCACACGCTACATCGAACGGGGATGGTCGGATTCCATGAAGGCGTTACCGCAGTATGAACACCGTCAACGGAGAG
>CAYTDF010000720.1:1185-3153 GCA_964436365.1 uncultured bacterium
GCAACGTCGGAACGCTATGGTACAGCGATCACGGACACGTTGTTGATGTCCAGCCGGGACGGAAGGACATTCCGGCGCTGGCGTGAGGCGTTCCTGCGTCCGGGATTGCGGTTGAAAGACAACTGGGCCTATGGGGACAACTATGTGGCCTGGCACACACTGGAAACGAAGTCGGCGATCGATGGGGCCCCTAACGAACTTTCGATCTACGCCACCGAAAGTTATTGGACCGGTCGAGGCAGCCAACTCCGCCGCTTCACGTTGCGCATCGATGGTTTTGTATCGGCATGGGCATCCGGAACCGGCGGAGTGATGATAACCAAGCCGCTTGTTTTCGATGGCGACGAATTGGCGCTCAACTTCTCGACTTCGGCCGCGGGGTCTATACGTGTCTTCATGATCGCGTCGAACGACGATTGCGTCGCGGAGTCGGTGGATATCTTCGGTGACGCGCTGGATCGCACAGTCACATGGGAGAATCGTGAGAATCTGCGCGCGCTGGCGGGCAAGCCGATTCGATTGCGGTTTGTGATGAAAGATGCCGATCTCTATTCCATGCAGTTCCGGGACGACTGATACGGTTCTATTCATATGAGGCGATACCGGTATAATCCAAACATCCGAAACCGATTGATGTTGCCCTGCAGAGGCACCGAGGGAGGACCGTTCATGTATCCATCTTTTGCATTGTCACTCGTATTCATTTTGAGCGTATTTGCCGGTGGAGCCTATGGCCTTGCCGATCCCGTGATGGTTCCCGGCACAACACCGGAGGGGGAAGCCAAGGTCACTCCCGACACCGGAATTTCGGGAGAGTTCGGTACCTGGACAGTCGAGTACACCGTTGGGCCGAGCGGCATCCAAGAAGGCGGCGGCATCCGTGTGCAGCTCCCCGACGCCTGGCATGCGGGACCACGTAACTCCGCGAACGGTCTGCAGTCGACGGATCCGGCGAAGGATCATTACGTGCGCGCCACCGCGTCCCGCCAGGGCGTCAAGATTCAGACAGTCGTCGAATCGCAATCGCAATACGTGCTGGTCAAGCACAGAAAAACCTCGCTCGACGGGCGGAGTGAGCGATATGTCTTTGTCGTCCGCGTGGTTGTGGCGGATGGTGAGCTGCGCGAAGGGGATGCGATATCTGTGATCTATGGCGACCGTAGCGGTGGCAGCCGAGGCTACCGCGCTTCGGCAATTCGAGTCGATAATGCACCGATCCTCATCGCGGTCGACACGCAAGGAACGGAACGCTTTCAACTTCTGGAGAGTGCGCCAACCATCACCGCCAACCCCGGTCCTGCGGTCGAGATGCTATTCCACGCGCCGTCATGGGGAGTGGCGAACAGTCCCATACGGATGCTTGTGTCGCTCGTCGATCGCGATGGGAATCCGGCGGACGACGCTGTGGACATTCGCTTGACTTGTACGGCGGGGGAAGCGGAGTTTCCCGCAAAGGTTCATCTTCCCCAAGGCCCGGGCTATGTGGAGTTCGAGGCGGTCCCACGTTCGACCGGAATTCTGCGTTTTACGGCGCGGGTGGAAGAATCGAAACTCGAGGCAGGGTCGAACCCGTGCCGAGTTACCGAGAAGAAGCCTGAGCGGCAACTGTATTGGGGGGATCTTCACTCACACGCCAAGTTCAGCTGGGACGGTGTGGGCGGAAATCCGTTTGACTATGCGCGGTATGTTTCGGGGTTGGATTATTACACACTGACGGACCATGCTCTGCCTCCCACTCAGGAGGGACGGCAAGGGCTCTGCCGCCTGAACTGGGACGAGTACAAAGCGCAAATCGAGCGGTACAACGATCCAACCCGATTTGTGACGCTACAGGCGTATGAATGCTCGTTCGGCACCCCCTTTGGGCATCACAACGTCTATTTCCGGGACCAACCTGGCCCCATGCAGTACCCGAGCCGCACGACTCTTCCGAAACTCTGGGCGGCGCTGGAGAAGGGGAGTGCGCTC
>CAYTDF010000721.1:0-2912 GCA_964436365.1 uncultured bacterium
CACTCATGACTCTATCCGCGCAATCGTTCAATCCGTTTCTCTATTTTCAGTTCTAGGAGATCCCCGTGAACCCAAGACGAGGCCAACAAATCCTTCTGACCGCCGCCTTTCTGATCGTCATTTACGGAGTCGGATTGAGTCAGGCTTTGGTCGAAATCCGCCAAGGGGAAAGACCTCAAATTGCGGATCTATTCTTACAGAAACCGACACAGAGCAATCTGCGAACGTTCGAGAAAGAGTTAGAGAATACGGGGTGGTTTGTCCAAGCCTCTCGGCCATGGATGCGCTCCATGTTCTACTTCACGCTGGGCGACCTCGGAGACAAGGCGATCCTGGGGAAAGACGGGTGGCTCTATTACAAACCCGGCGTTCGATACTTGATCGAACCGCTCTCTGGACGTGTCGATTCAGCGGGGGGAGGCGTTCGCGAAACCGTCACGGCAATTGTTTCGTACCACAACAAACTCGCGAAGCGCGGAGTTCAGCTGCTCGTAGTACCCGCACCGGGAAAAGCGAGTCTCTATCCGCAGATGCTCACTCGCCGGGCAGACGATCCCAGCCGTCCTTTCCCGACCCATACGCGCGAAGTAATCGCGGGACTCGAAGAATCGGGCGTCGCCGTGGTCGACCTCTTCCACACCTACGCTCAGGCGCACGCCGAGCCAACGGAGGAGTTCCCCGCGCCCTTCTATCTTGCTCAAGACACACACTGGTCTCCCAGCGGGATGCGCCTCGCGGCCCACACCGTTGCGCAAGATATCCTCCGCCGCGGTTGGATCGAGCCCGGTGATGGGAAGTTCGAACGCAGGACGGTAACCTTGGCCCGCCACGGAGATCTTCTCGATATGGTCGATTTGCCGCCCCTCATGCGCTCGTTGGAGCCCGAGGAATTGCGGTGCGAACAGATCGTCGAGCGCAAAACGGGTGAGTTATACACCAGTTCGCCGGATTCGGATGTCCTCGTCTTGGGGGACAGTTTCTTGCGCATCTACGAAAACGACGAACCGCGCTCCGCCGGGTTCACGGCCCATCTGGCCTATGAACTGCAGCAACCACTCACCTCGGTCATCAGCGACGGTGGAGCTTCCACACTGGTACGGCAGAGATTGAAGCGCACACCCGCTCTTCTACACGGAAAGAAGATCGTGGTTTGGGAATTTGTGGAGCGTGACATCCGTTCGGGAATTGGTGGATGGCAAGACGTCCCTCTGCCCCCGTTGACCACAGATACATCGGCCACCAGCAAGCAATGAATGCGTATCCGAACGATTCCCTGTGCGGCGGGTGAAAATGCCTAAAGGAGGCATCAGATGTCTACATACGTATCCTCTCGCTTCGGTCATTCTTGCACACGCGAGGCTCGTTACGGCTTACGCGGGTCTGGGCTTCTATCTTTCTGTATACTCGCGGCCATGAGCCTAACTCGTGCCGCCTCCGCCGATCTTTTTCAGCCCATCGTTCCACCTCGAGCGGTACAGGTCATGGTGCACCGAGGTGTGACCGCCTCCGCTCCAGAGAACACAATCCCCGCATTTCAGGCCGCGATTGACGCAGGATTCGAATGGATCGAGGTCGACGTCAGACTCACCCGTGACGGTCATCATGTACTTCTGCACGATTCAACGCTGGACCGCACCACAGACGGCTCGGGGCCGGTTGCAAATCTAGACCTGGCCGCCTTGAAACGCCTGGATGCGGGCTCCTGGTTCGCCCCGCGATACGCACAAACCCGGATTCCCACGCTCTCCGAGGCGCTCGCCTTCTGCAAAGGGAAGGTCAACCTCTACCTCGACTGCAAAGCCATTGACGCGGCCCGGCTCGTGAAAGATATCCAAGAACAAGCCATGCAACCGCAGGTGGCTGTGTTCGACGACCCTCAAGTCCTGGAGACTGTCCGCACATTGTCGAACGGAACCGTCCCGATCATGCCCAGTATCAACGCTCGCTTGGAAGTGGACTACTGGGTCGAGCGGCTCCAGCCTATTGCCGTGGAGGTCCATGCCGAGCGCCTAACGCCTCAATTGGTAAAAGACTTTCATCGTGCGAATGTGATTGTCCAGGCGCAAACCCTTGGTGAACGCGATCGACCCGAAGTATGGCGCGCCTGTTTTGAGATGGGCGTCGATTGGATACAGACCGATTACGGCGAGAACGTTCTTGCGGAATTCCTCCGATATACGAGCGGCGGTCAGCGCTCCGTAAAGGTCGCCGCCCACAGAGGCGCAAAGCAATTCGCGCCTGAAAATACGCTCGCGGCGTATCGCAAGGCGCTCGAACTCGGCGTCGATTATATCGAGATCGATGTGCGTACCACTCGAGACGGTCGCCTGGTCTCCATTCACGATGGAGAGCTCGACCGCACGACAAACGGTTCGGGACCCGTTGAGAAGATTGCCTTCGACGATCTCCGCGCACTCTCGGCGGGGGCTTGGTTTGGAGTAGCCTACAAGGACGAGAAGGTTCCCACGCTCGCTGAGATTTGCGAGTTGCTGAACGCATACCACGCCCACCACCAAGACCGCCCCGGATATCGAGAAACAAACCTCTATGTAGATTGCAAAGACGTCGATCCACAGAAACTCGCAGGTATTCTACGCGCGCACGGCAAGCTGGACGACGCCGTCTTCTACGGATCGCCCGATGAACTCTTGGCCATCCGGCGAGCCGCGTCAAAGGCCAAACTGATGCCGCCCCTGGGCGACCCCGCAGACCTTCGTCCGCGGGCCACATCGATTGAGCCTTACGCATTCGATACACGCTGGTCCATTCTTTCGGAGGCGTTGATCTCGGAAGCGCACGGCATCCACATTGAGATCTTCTCCGATGCCATGGGCACACCCGAAACTGTTAACTCTTACAGACAAGCCATGCAATGGGGAATCGACACAATCCAGACCGACTTCATCCCACGG
>CAYTDF010000721.1:2922-3145 GCA_964436365.1 uncultured bacterium
GGTCTATCGAGCGATAGAGTTGGAAGCGCTACGTTGAGATTCCTTCACGTTCCGGCTTGACACTCTCATTGTAGGTCACTACCGTAGGCGGTCTTTCCTGGGCACCCTATAGTCAACTTCCATTTTAGCCAAAGAGGTCCGTCTTTTATGCGCCGTGCTTTCACATTGATCGAGCTGCTAATAGTCGTTGCCATCATCGGTATTCTGGCGGCTAAAATGGAAG
>CAYTDF010000722.1:0-3143 GCA_964436365.1 uncultured bacterium
GATGTTTTCTTCTCCCAATCGGAGCGGCCGGTGCTCGAGACCGACAACGTCGTCTCGCGGCCCTATCGAATCGCGTTGTTGCGAAGTCTTGCCACACGGAGCGATCTGCCCGATGAACCACTGGTTTATGCCAATCTCGCAAGAATGAACCCGCAGCGTCTGGACTTCAATCCCAGAGATCACAAGTACGGCGGCGTTTTCTATTATTCCGTAGCGGCCGGATTGTTGGCGGCACGGGTGACGGGTCTGCCCCAGCTGCCGAGCGGCCAAATCGACTGCTATCGGAACGCCGATTTGGCAGGCAATCTTTACCGCGTGGGCCGTGTTGTGTGCGCGGTTGTGGGGCTCGTGGGAGTAGGGCTTTTCTTCGCATTTCTGCTACAGAATTTCGGCTCTTGGGCGGCCTGGACGGGGGCCTCGCTCCTGGTGATGTCCCCAGTCATTCAGCTCTACACTCATATCACAAAACCGCACATCTTCGGTGTGACCGCCGGAATTGGCGTGCTTTGGATCTGCCGGATTCTTTTGCACGCGCGCGAGTCACAGGTGACACGTCTTTACCTGCTGGCCGGATTCATGTCCGGAGTGTGCGCCGCCTCCACGCTCCCGGCGGGAGCGGCTTCGCTGTTTCTTGTCGCTGCCCACGCAGTGCGTCCCCACCCGTTTCGATGGTCGAACTGGAAACGTGGCGTATGGGCGATAGGGGCAATGGTTTTGGGATATATCGCGCTAACGCCGTATCTGTTCTTTTCGCTGGACGAACTTCAAGCAGCCTTCACGCATCATGGAAGCGGCGGCTACGGGTACACCGTCTGGACACCGTCGAAATTGTTGGACTTCGTGCTGACGTTCTTGGGTTCGGTTCCAGGCTGGGCCGTAACGGTCGTATTCGCGGTCTGTTTCGCAGGAACGTGGACCTGGAGACGCGGTCTCGCGCAAGAACCTATTTCGATTGAGACCAAGTTTCTTGCGCTCAGTTTCTTGTTTCCTGCGGTCTTGCTGGGGGGGCTTTTTGGTGCGGTTCGTTTCGCCCTGTGCGCAGTTCTACCTTTTCTCGCACTCTTGGGGATCGGAGCCCAAACATTGTGCGAACGTCGCTGGAGCCGGTTGGCGGTCTGTCTAGCTTTGGGTGTATCGCTTCCAGCGTCTTTGCAGAATGTGGCCAACTTCATGGGGCACGATGCGAAACTGTACGAAGCTGCGGAGTGGATCGAACGGAACGTCACGCCTCCCACTCAAATCGCTTTTGACCAGCCCGCCGTTCCCTTCAATCTTATCCCGTACGATATTGGCGATTACCACGGTTTGTTGGACGGCGAGCTGCCGGAATCACTGCCTTCTTACGTGATTTGGACTGGCTACAACTCCTTCATTCAGGATGACCTCCCGGAGGAGTATCGAGAGATCAAACGATTCCCGCGGAGTCCCGGTCTCTGGGTTATCCCTTCTGTCTATACCTTGGGCAACGTCGAGGAATCCTATCCCAGCCGTACGATCGTTGTCTTTTCAACGAAGGCGCGCGAATCTGCGTAAGGTTACGTCCAAAAGACTACTAAATATAGCGTTACAGGGTCTCTCTCCTACGCGCGCCCCACCGGAGATAACGGTAGCGGAACGCTCTAATAGCCACGCGCCTCGAGAATCCGTGCGGTTTCGAGCCAGATCGGTTCGATCTCTCCACCGGCCTCGAGGATCGCCACCCGCTCCGGTTCACGCCGCGCGATGGTGAGAAAGCCCTCGCGAACCCGGACGAGGAAGGCGAGCGTCTCCTGTTCGAAGCGATCGCGGTCGTGGGCGTCCGGTTGGCGCGCGCCGTCGTTTTTGGCGCGGAGCAACCCTTGGGAGGGGTCGATATCGAGCAGCAGGGTCGTGTGAGGAACGAGCGAGCCACAGACGGTGCGATTCAGCGCCTCGATCCAGTCCGAATCCAAACCGCGCCCATACCCCTGATAGGCGGTCGTGGAATCGTAGAATCGATCCAGAAGCACGATCTCGCCGCGTTCGAGGGCGGGGCGGATACTCCGCTCGACAAGCTCATGGCGGGCGGCTTCGAACAGGAGCAGTTCGGAGAGATGGGTCATCGGGAGTTCGGCGTCTTTGACGATCCGCCGGAGGGCTTCCCCGAGAGCGGTTCCGCCGGGCTCACGCATCGGCTGCACGGTGTGGCCTCGCTCGCGCAGCCAGGCCTCGAGACGGTGCACCAGTGTGCTCTTGCCAGCGCCTTCCACGCCTTCCACAGTGATCAAGCGTCCGGTAGCGATTGCATTGCCTCCTTCAAAGCGCCGGGTGAGACACCCTGGATCTCCACCCGCTTCTCACGGCCACGCTCGCCCGAGAGCAGTGACACGTTGGATTTGGCCACGCCCAGCCAGCCAGCCAACACCACGGCCAGCTCTTTGTTGGCCCGGCCGTCGACCGGCGGGGCGTTCAGACTGACCTTGATCCCCTCACCATACCGTCCGCAAACCTTGGACCGGCTGCTTCTCGGGGCCACGCGAACCTGAAGTACCGCCATGGGAACCATCCTTGCACGGAGAGTACCGGGCTTTTGTGACGGGGACAAAGAAACGCCCGGCGTAAACCGGGCGTGGGGTACAAATCTCAGACCAAGAGGAGTTGGGAACTAGAAATTGCCGATGTCATCCTCAGCGTTGCCGTTGCTGTCGGTGGTGTTGTCGCCCCTGTCCTTCTTGCCATCACCGTCGTTGTCCTTGTCGTCATCAAAGAGCATGCCGCCGATTCCCGGGAGTTGCGCGTTGCTCGGGTCCGACGTGGTGCGATCGGGCCCGAAGGAGATGATTTGGAAGGAGCGGGGATTGTGCGCTCGGTAACGGCCGGTCGGGTGTTTGTCGGGGCCGTAGACCATATCGTAGGCAGCGGGTTTGGTGGTGGGGTAGTTCGTGTCGGTCACACAGCGGTTGCTCGGGCAGTAGGTGTCGCTGGAGATATAGAAAATCGGGGTCTCCCAACTGTCGACCAAAATTGGCCCACGGTCGTCGTCGCTCGCGTCCAGGCGAATCTCGACTTTCTGGGTGTAGTTGGTCCCCAGAGCCTGGCTCAGCTTCTGCTTTATGTCGGCCAACTGCGCGACATTCTGACCGTATTTATCTTTGCCGTAGGGGTCGGAAGCCGTGCTGTCGCGC
>CAYTDF010000723.1:0-3140 GCA_964436365.1 uncultured bacterium
TTTATGGTTCTTTACTTGATACTCGGAATAGTTGAGCCGTGCCCAAACTCTCCTTAAGTCGTTCCCACTTCTGCCGATACCACACGTAAGGGCAATCGGTAACGAAGGGAACAACCGTCTAATGAACACCTTTCACTTGAACCCAATCGGGGGTGAGCAACTGGGTGCAGGGTTGCTCAATGGTTTCATCAATTCCACACCGCTATCACAATCGAACGACCGCCGACCGCTTTCTGGATTGATCGGATCCAGACTGGGCGCGGGGATTCAAGGCCTTCCGGAGACCATCGCCAAACCGCAAGACGATGAGTCCAAACGGATCGGCGAGGAGGAGAAGGAGTCGCGTCTCACCGAACGGAAAGGTGACTCCGTCGACATCCAAGATTCTGCCAAACAGGCTGTCGACCAGGCCATGGAGAACGCCGCCCAGAAACGTCCGGGTGGTGCCACAAACCAGATCTTTGTCAGTGAGGATGGACGATTCGAAGCCAGCGTCGACTTGCAGGTGCGTCAGGACGGTTCGTTCGACCTGAATCTAGAAGTAAGCATGGCCGAGGCGCGCTCCGCGAGCATCGCCGAGATCTACGCCGCCGACCCCAGTCTGGCGCGTTTGGGTGAGAGTGGAGCGTCGTATGCGAGTGTCCAACAGGACACGCTCGTCTCGTTTGAGCAGATTGTCACCGGGCGCGATTTTGAGGCCCGGCTTTTCTATGAAGAGGCGAGTCACGTGGCCGTCGAGGTCGGTAACGCCTACGGCGATCAACTGGGAGGAGAGGTCCGAGGTGTGGCGGGCGAGCTGGCCAACGAGTACACCTTGAACATCAGTATCTCCGGTGAAAGTCTAGAATCGTTCAACCGGCAAGTCGGGGAGCTCGCCGCACGCGAAGATGGCGACCAACTGTTGCCCTCTTTCCTATCCGCCGCCGGTAACGCCATCAATAACGCTGCCAGTGGCGTTGACGGTTTCTTCGCCGCCACGCAATCGCTGCTCGACAACGCTCGCGCTGTCATCGGAAGCAATCTTCAGGAGTTCTTCGGTGGGCTTCAGGAGCAATACGGTGGGATCGCCCAGGAATTCGGGTTCGGCGAGAACTTCTTCGAAAGCATGGGCGAAGAGACCGGTCAGAACCTCAACGACTTCTTCAATGTCACCAACGGCTTCTTCGGAGAACTCTTCGGGAACGCTCTCCCCGACGCCACGGACAAGGAAAGCCTGCTTCGCGACGGTCAGGGTGAGCAGGATGTCTTGCAGGAAACCCTGGAAACGATGAAAGAGTATCAAGAGGAGATCCCACCGGTGACTCCACAAGCCGAGGGCGCTGGAAACAGCCTGGACAGCGTCGCGTAAGCGACAAGAGAGTGTCCAAACTTCATACGAACGTCTCCAACGGAATACCAAGGCCACGCGCGAACGAGAGTCTTCAATCGCGCGTGGCTTTTTCTTTGTGCTGGCGTGGTGTGAAAACCACATCCGTGGCATGCTCTGGCCATGATTGAGAACCATCGACTTTCATCTCCAAAAGATTGGCGGGGAAAACTCGCTGTAGTTCGGAAGGATGGCCGACAGGTTGCGCTCGTCTGTGGGGCTTTTGACCTCTTACGGGGGAGGCACTTGGAACTGTTCGAGGCGGCCCGTGCCACGGGAGGATTCGTGGTCGTCGGTCTGTTATCCGACGCGACGGTGCGCGAACGCGAAGGAGAGGGGCGGCCTCTGGTCCCGGCCGAGGAGCGAGCGGAACTCCTGATTCACTACGAAGCGGTCGATCTCGCCGTGATCGCCGACTCTGGTGCTGAACTCGAACTCCTCCGGACCGTCACTCCGGATATCTATCTTGTCAAAGCCTCCTCACCACCGTCCGCAACTGATGTACCTGAAGGTGAAGTACCTGAAGGTGTCGAGATACGCCGGGTTCCTGTGACGGGGGGGACGACCGCCGAACTGCTGGACGCGATGGCGCGCCTCTAAGCTCGTCCCTACGCCGCATGGGGGGCAGCGCTTCTGCGGCTAATCCCATTTGTAATCGCGTACTGGATGTCCGGGGACATTCGTCACCAGCAATCCACCGCTGAACGTTCCATTCTCTGGGTCGTATTTGTAGGTTGCCGCTTGCCGTGCCGGGCCCAAGCTGATCAACTGGCCCGCAAAACCATTCGGATCGTTCGTAAACTGATACTCCCAATGAATCGTCTGTTTGGAATACCTATCTTGCGGATTCGTGCTTGCGCTCAGTCCTTTCTGAAGAATATCCACCGGCCAAATCGTCAAGTACGCAATGGGGGTCGTCAGCGGCCGATGTTGGTCCGGCCGGTGGTTGTGGGCGTGGTATGTGTTGCAATCGAGGCGGTACATCGTCATGGCTTTGAGCAGCGTATTATGATCCGCATATATCCTGGTGACCATCGCCCGCGTTTGCGCTTGACGAAAATTCGGAATGGCGATGGCTGCGAGGATTCCGATAATGGCAACGACAATTAGCAACTCAATCAGCGTGAATCCGAACCGTATGGTGCGACGCACCGAAACGGCTTGGTTCGCGCGCTGTTTCAACAGGGTAACAACCATCGTTCTATTCTCCTGCGCCCATCATGGCATGGAATGCGTCCACATGACGATCTCCTTGTTCGGAGAGGGCGGTCATTCCGATCGCTTCGAAGTCCTTCTTCAGACGGGAGTAGGTCCCGTCGTGTTTTGCCTGCCTCGGTGAACGGTACGATTGCAGATACAAGATCGAAAGGCGGACGTTTTCCACGCGCTGGCGAATTGTTTCATCGTCGGCAACACGTTCCGCATTGTCCAGGATGCGCAACGCCTCCCGGGCAAACCCGTCGCTGAAGATCATATCGTCCGGGTCTATCGAAAAATTGAAATGTGTTTCCGGTGTCACGAGGCCGTGGAGAAGGTCGTAATACTTTCGAATATATCTTCCGCTCTGTCCGTAGTAACCGGACATGAAGTCGTCGACTACTTCATCGACATCACAATCGACATTCCAAAACAGTTTGGCGAGCGTGTAAGCCCGGAGATGAGCGAACTCGCCTTCAGGGGTGTGGTAAGAGCCCTGTTCGAGGACGCCGATGGCATTATGGCTTTGGAAGGTCTTGAGGTTGGCTCGCAGGACGCTTTGGTTCGGGAAGGGAAG
>CAYTDF010000724.1:0-3121 GCA_964436365.1 uncultured bacterium
CGGCCGCTACGACCGTCAACGTCACCCAAGCCGTCACCAGCCCCAGCCCCCACGAGTCCCCCCCAAGCCAGTACGCGAGTCCGCCCAAGCCGGCTGCCGCGCCACAAGCGACCAGCAACGCGGCGAACACAGCCAAGAACCCCATCATCTGCTTCCCGAACGCGCCGAAATCGGTGGTTCCCGCTTGGATGTGACGCACTGGAAATAACAGAAACACCGTGTTCTGCATGCCCATCACCAGAAGATTGTACGGAAGAGAGAAGAGCAGGGCCCACGCCAGTACCGGACGACCCGGAACGTCGAAAATCCCGATACCCACCGCCAGCAAGGCGTGTACGAACGTTACGAACAGGACCGGCTGCATCACTTCCCCCACGACGATGGCGATGGGGCGCACCGGCAGGCTTTTGAGCCATTCCATGTACGGTAAATCGCTCCGGAAGCCTAGTGGCAGACTGAAACTCACGATCAGCGTGACGTACGCCAGGATGCCCACGATTGGCGCGGCGAGGCTGGTCTGTCCCTTCACAAATCCGGAAACTGTCGGACCGACGGCGATGGAGAGGATAATCAGGACGCCCAGGGCTGTCCCCGAGTTGCGATAGAAGTGCGTCATCTGCCGCCACACCAGAGGCCCCGCACCGCCCCACCAGGGCAGGCTAGGCAACGACCGTCTAACAATCGACCGCTTGCCAACGCTCACCGAGCCCGCTCCCCGTTGGGCTCGCTGAATCCGTTCGTAATGGTGTCGGCTGGTATGTAGAGCCGCTTCGAGGTAGTCGCAGTCCAGGCGCAGAACGACCCACAGCAGGACCGCGTCGATCCCCAGCGCCACCGAGCCCCAGCCCACGAACTCGGGGAAAATCCTCGCTGCGGCCGCGGTCTTTCCGAAAACATCGAAAATCCCCAACAGCGCCACGCCCGCCCAGGATTGTTTGAACTGCTTTAGGGTCTCGAAGAACCCCTGTTCCGCGCCGGTTTGGAGAACATCCTAAAGCACGAGTGCGGCGGCCACCGCCAGGGCCGCAAGCACAAACTTACGGAAACGTGTAAAGGCTCGTTCGGCGACAACCCGTTTGACCAAAACGGCGATTGTGCCCAGCAGTTGGAATAACACCATAGTGAGCCAGATCGCGACAAACGGCGGCAACATTCGTGGCGCGTGGGGCATGATAAACAGGCTGATCATCAACGTGGGGAAGAGCGCGCTCAGCGTGTTCTTCAGAAACTTGTAGACCAGCAACTGCCGTCGTCCGAACGGCCCGGCGAACAGGAAGTCGATCTTGCTTGGGCTGAAGACGAGCACTTTTTCGCCTGCCGCCGTCAGCACCGTCATGAGGAAAAAAGCCGCCATGGCCAATGGGAAGTAGATCTGGATCGCATCCGGATTGGGTTCATGAACGGTGGCGATCCGTATGAATTGGGGTACGAGCATCAGGCCCAACCACAGCACGACCACCACGATGGGAATGGCTCTCTTGGGCGTCTTGAGACTCCTGCCGAGCTTACGAAACGCGCCGCGCAGTTGGAGCCGGATGAGTGTGTACAGCGAAGGGTGAATCATGGGTGGGGCTCAGGAAGGTTCCGTTTCGGCAGTGGGGCGCGAGTTCGCCTGCCCCTCGGTGACGGCGAAGAAGACATCCTCCAGCGACGCGTCACTGGACAGGGTTTCCCCAGACTGAGTTTCCCCAGACAGAGTTCTCGCAGTGTGGCGGGCTTCCTCCACGCTCCCCCAGAAGAGGCTTTCCCCACGGTGCAGGATCAGCAGATGGGTGCAGAGATCCTCGACGAGAGCCAGCAGGTGGGAACTGATCACGATTGCCGCGCCCGAACGCGCCCACTCCGCAATACTCTCTTTCAGAATCCGAATCGCATGGGGGTCCAAGCCGGTCAGGGGCTCGTCGAAGATGATGGCCCCCCGGATCGTGCAGATATGCGCAACAGATGGCAACTTTCTGCCGCATCCCGCGCGAGAGTTCCTGCGCTGCGGTGTCACGCTTCTCTGTCAGCTCGAACATATCGAGCAGTGCAGCGCCTTTTTCGTCCAGATCGGATACGCGATAGGTCTCGGCGATGAACCTGAGGTGTTCCCAGACCGTGAGCGAGTCGAACAGGTGGGGATCGTCGGGGATATAGGCCAAACGTCGTTTGGCGGCGACCGGATCGGTGACGACATCGTGGCCGTCGATGGCTAGAGCGCCCTGGGTTGGAGGAAGAATCCCCGCCAGGGTTCGAAGCGTGGTGGTCTTCCCCGCACCGTTGGGGCCGATAAGTCCCAAGACCTCCCCCGGTTGCACCGTGAAACTGAGTCCGCGCACCGCGACGGTCTCCTGGTAGGATTTGTGAAATTCCGAGACCTGTATCAAGCCAACCACCTCCAATTGGGCCGGAGTGCTAACTCCCGTCTCCCCGAGTGGCACCCAATCACATGATTCAATTATATATCGAGGGGCGCGAGCATCCCGACAGTCCTCTAGGCAATGTAGCACAACACCGCCCGCGAACCGGTCGGCCCGTGCATCACCTGTACTACGGGAACTTCGACACAATTGTTTACTGCGCTGGCCTATTTCCCCACGCGGTTGGTTTCTTGTTTTCGGTTACTGTCGGTATTCAGCTGTCTCTTGGACGGTGCTAGGGAGATTGCTGGTATCCCAAACATAGACCGCCGGTCCGGTTAGGAACATCAGTTTCTTGCCATCGGGGCTAAAACGCGCCTGCGCTATGGGTATTTCGTTTTCTGCCGTAGTAACCTCCTTCTGATCGGGAAGTTCGTACGCTCGCATCTGGGCGCAGGTGCCTCGACCCTTGCCCATGTCGAAGTTCAGCTCTCGTAGGCTGGCGATACGACCGTCTACGGTGAGCACGTTCTTGCCGTCAGCCACTACTTGCAGAATCGGGTCCGGGCAGTCGTAGACTTCGGGATCGCCGCCCTTTTCGAGGTCGAAAAAGCGGATAACGCCTTCGTTCGAATAATGGAGCATCACACGTTTACCATCGCCGGTGGGCCCGCCGGTTTCGGGACCTTCGATATTCCAGAGTTCTTTGCGCGTCTCGGAGTCGTAGATCGTGGCTCGACCGACACCATCGTAATGCCGCAGAGCAAACACACGCCGTCCGT
>CAYTDF010000725.1:0-886 GCA_964436365.1 uncultured bacterium
TTCCGGCGGGCAATCCAGGCATTCCGCCTCCTAAAAGTGAGCCCAGACCGGGCACGCCGGACATCTTCTTCATCAGTTTCCGGGTCATCTTTCCACCCGTTCCGCCGGTTACCGTGCGCATCATCTGCTGAATATCGCGGAACTGCTTGAGCAAGCGCGTGACATCGTTGACGGTGTTACCGCTGCCGCGGGCGATGCGCCGACGGCGGCTCCCACCGATGATCTGAGGGGTCGTCCGCTCCTGTTTGGTCATGGAGAGGATGATCGCCTCGGTCTGTTTCATTTCGTCCCCTTCGAGTTCGGGGGCGCCACCCATCATGCCTCCCATCCCCGGAAGGAGCTGCATCATCTGACCGATCCCACCCATCTTGTCGACACGGCGTATCTGGTCCAGAAAGTCATCGAGTGTGAACTGGTTGTCCCGCATCTTGCGCTGGAGTTCCAGCGCGTCTTTTTCCTCGATAACGGTTTGGGCTTTCTCGATAAGCGTGAGAATGTCGCCCATACCCAGGATGCGCTGGGCCATACGGTCGGGGTGAAACGGTTCGAAATCTTCGAGCTTCTCACCGACACCGGCAAAGACGATCGGTTTCCCGGTCACGCTGCGAATAGAGATCGCCGCGCCGCCTCGGGTATCGCTGTCGAGCTTGGTCAGAACCGTACCGTCGATATCCAGCGAAGCATGAAACTGCTCGGCCTGATTGACCGCGTCCTGGCCGACCATGGAGTCCACAACCAGGAAGGTCACGCTGGGAAGCCAGCCGATCTTGACCTGCCGGACTTCCTCCATCATCTCCGTATCGACGTGGAGACGCCCGGCGGTATCGAGGATGACCGTATCGAGACCTTCTTGTCGGGCGTACTTGGAGGCGGCTCGGGCGATGTC
>CAYTDF010000725.1:896-3119 GCA_964436365.1 uncultured bacterium
GAACGCCTCGCCATAGCTGCCACGTGGCTTGAACGGCACCCCGGCGCGCTCGGCGACCACACGCAGCTGTTCGATGGCGGCGGGCCGGTAAATATCGGCGGCCGCCAGTAGCGGCTTCCGGCCTTGTCCCTGCAGTCGTTTCGCCAGTTTCCCGGCGCTAGTGGTCTTGCCCGATCCCTGCAACCCCACAAGCATGATCTTGGCTTCGAGACCGGCGGGTAACGCGAAGTTGTAGATCTCTCCACCCAGCAATGCGACCAGTTCGTCATGAACGATCTTGATGACGGTTTGCCCTGCGGAAAGGCTTTCGAGCACATCCGTCCCGAGGGTACGCTCCTCGAGTTTCGAGCAGAAATCGCGCGTCACTTTGAAGTGGACGTCGGCCTCGAGCATCGCCCGGCGGACCTCGCGAAGAGTCTCCTTCAGCGTGGCCTCGTCAATTCGTTTCGCTCCGCTGAGCTTATTGAAAATGGTAGAGAAACGTCCTGTCAGACTCTCAAACATTCAATGTCACTCCCAATTCAGCCTCTGCGATGAAGATGCTTCCAGTACCCGGCCCATGCGGGCACTTCGTGTGCGCCGAGAAGTTCCACGCGCATGAACAAATCTTGCGGGCAGTTCCCGTCGCTTGGTCTCAACCGGATAACTCGCCGGCCGATCGTGTCTCGGAAGGTTGAAACCATCCCAACCGCGTTCGGGGCGAGAAGGGATGTTGCCACATCGATCACACATTTGGAGGTCCGACTGCGGCAGCCAGACTTGCCAGAACGGTTTTCAGATCCGCGGTGTCATACATCAGATCGTCACCCACGAGGTGACGGGCCCTGGCCACAAGACGGCGCACGTTCTCGATATCGATCCTCTCGCCGGAGGGCTCGCCCGAAGCGGGAGACTCGGTCTCTGCGCAATCGCCGACACTGCCAGGAACTTGGCTGGCGAGATGAAGATGCGACTCGAAACGTGCGAGCGAACGCTTGCCATGACCAATGGAATCATGAACCGCCTGGCGGGAGATTCGCAGCTGCTCGGCGATCTCTCCATAGGAGAGATCCTCCGCGTAGTGCTGATGAATCAGCGACCTCTGCCGCTCGGTGAGAAGCTCGCCGTAGATCTCCAGCAGATCGAGTATTCGTGATTTCTCTTCCAGTGTTTCTGAACTCGGCATTTCCACAACCTCGCGCCGGATTCTGCGATAAAGAGCCCGGGAAGAAGCGCCGACAAGGATACTATCCTGACAGCCTGCTGAAGCATAGACACTCCCGGGGCCGGGGTCAAGCAAAGGTCCGCTTGCTTGATACCCCAGCCCGCTTTACACTGATCCCGCTAGAGCGTCTCTCGAAAGTCTTGTCCGCCGGAAGAAACGATAGCGCGCACAAGCGAAGTGTCGCTTGCGACAGAGTGCCCCCGTTGGTCGGGCGCTCAGAGTCTTCGAATCGGACGCAACTTTTCGGAAACAACCTATCGATTAACGCGGAGCCTTGATTTACGAGGGCTCCGACACCTCAATCTCGTTCCTTCCTATCGTTTAGGGTTGGGACACTATGGCTCTTCCGCCGAGCCTGCGGATAATACGAATGACTCAGATCGATCCATTTCCCGGCTATCGCTACGCGGCTTCCTCCCCTGAAGAACTGACACAACGGCTGTCGCCGCCGTATGACCGCATCCCCCCCGATCTCCGCGCCGAGCTCTGGAGCCGGCACCCGGAAAACGTGGTGCGTGTCATTCTGCCTCCTCCGGCGGATGGTGAGACCGATCTCATGACCCAGGCTTCGACCGACGAGGGTTGGTACGAAAAGGCAGGCGGGACGTTTGACGAGTGGCTTGCGAGCGGAAAACTCGTGGAGGATGAAGCGGCGATCTATCCGTACCGGCAAGTTTTTGTTCTTGATGGTGAAACCTACGAACGTTGGGGGTTTCTGGCCGCTCTACGTCTCGATATGGAGGAGCGGGCGCTGGCCCACGAGCAGACCTTTGAAGGCCCGAAGGCCGACAGGTTTCGGCTCATGACAGCGTGCAAAGCCAACACGTCGCCTATATTCACGATCTTCGAAGACCCAGAAGGCGTCTTCCATAGGTGCAAGGAAGACTTTGGCGCATCGGTTCTCCGCTGCCAGACCGACGACGGCCAAGAGCACAGCCTGTTTCGGGTACCCTGTGGCGAGACAGCCGACCGGCTCAAGGATCTCATGAAGGACCGCCGGGTCTTCATCGCCGATGGAC
>CAYTDF010000726.1:0-3118 GCA_964436365.1 uncultured bacterium
AACTCAATCGGGAGGACCCAATTTGAACTACCAAGACCCACCGGACTATCAGGACACGATCCGAGTTCACGGCCGGATTTCGCGTAAGAACCTGCATTTTGTGAACTCCACGCTGGACACACACGAAGGCATAGGGCTGATGCGAACCATCGACCGGCACGAAGGCCGAATCATGTTTTGGATCGAACCGGACTTTTGGGACGATTTCGTGGCTTTCGCGGATGATATGCACCACCGTGTCGGGCTCGAGATCGGAACCATCGACAACTCGGAACTGATTCCCGGGGACGCTCGTACGCTGCGTCCCTCGACGCTGGAGGCGGGAGCCGCCGAATCGCATGTCACCGTCCCGGAATGAACAGTCTCTACTGTTGGCAAAACGAGTGCTTGGCAATCGCCACGAAGGCTGGCATGTTACGTTTGACAGAGAACGATGTCCCAAGGTGTGCGCGTAATGAATGATGGAGAACTCCATCCACTTGCCGACACAATCAAGTCGGTCCTCGATCGTATCCAGACTGTGGACGACGACGCCCTGGAACGGCCGGTTTGCCCAGTGAAGAACCCGCTATGTGACGGTTACGGCGTTGTGGTCGAGGAAGACGGCTCGGCCCGAAAGTGCGACTGCGTTCTGAAGGCGCGCCGAGACGCCGATGTCAGTATGGCCGACGTGCCCAGGCGATATGTGAAGGCGGAACTGGAGAGTTTCGAGCCGCGTACACCTCTCGCAAAGGCGGCACTCGTGATCGCCCGCGAGTTTGTGGAGTCGTTCGATCCGGAGGAAGGCCGTGGGTTGTACATTCACGGTGGAACCGGGGTCGGCAAGACGCATCTGGCGGTGGCTGTGCTGAAGGCGTTGCTGGCGAAGGACCTGGAGGCCGCGTTCTTTGGGGTGACGGATCTGCTCGATCAGATGCGACGGACGATGGACCCGACGAATCCCGGGGCGACGGCCGGGGCGCTGGCCGAGCGTCTGAAACGGCCGGTTGTGGTTTTGGACAATCTGGGGATGCAGAAGACATCGGCGTGGGTCGACGACCGTTTGTACGCTATAATTAATACGGCGTACGAAGATTGCCGGACGCTGATCGTGACCAGCCCGGATTCGCCCGCCGAGTTGCAGCAGAAGATGGAGCCCCCTGTCTTTTCTCGTCTGATGGGCATGTGCGAAGAGATCGAGATCGCGGGCGGCGATGCGCGCGCACGAGCTTCAAGCGCAAAACGGGGGGCTACCCGTTCCCGTAAGAAGACCCCGGCTCAACCGGGTGTGAGTGTAGAAGCGGCATTCAAGAAGAAGAGTGAGTAGGCACGGTCAGAAGGCGAGGCCGTACCAGGAGTTGTTGACCATATCGCCGGCGCTGAGGAGACCGTTGGAGGGGTGGTAAATCTTGTCCCGGAACTCGGCGTGGGTCTCCGGCGTGTAGTAGAAGCAGTTCATATTCGCGCCACCATCGGGACCGAAACCCCAGAGAGCCCAGTCGGTCTTGCGCGAGACATTCTTGGGGTAGGAATGGTAGTCGTAGTGTCGGGTGCCCGACGGGATGATCTTGGGAAAAAAGACGTCGTCGGGAATGGAACCGATGTATGGGAGCGGCGTGGTTAGACGTTTGAGTTCGGCCATCGGATTCCCGTCATACCATGTCCAGACGCTCTTGTGGTCGAGTTTGTACATTTGCATGGCGACGCCGAGGCTCTTGAGATCGGCCCGGGACCGGGCGACCAAGGCTCTGACGCGAGCGTTCATGAAGTTGGGTACGGCGATAGCCGCCAATATGCCGATGATGGCAACGACAATCAGAAGTTCGATAAGCGTGAAAGAACGTCTCAGTTTTCCCATGATCCTCTACTTTATCAGTTCGCCCGGAGTTGTCAATGATATATAACAGAGCATGCACTATCACCGCTCTTGGGGAAGGTCAGATGCAGGGTGGAGTTTTTACCGCCGGGGGGCGGGGGCTGGATCGCCGTAGCGCATGAACGCTTCACTGGCGGCGACCTGATAGTCCGGTGTCAAACCGAGAGCTTCATTGCTGTCATAATATCCGGCGATGAATCCGCCACCGAAGCCGCCGAGTTTTTCGATGTACTCGCGTGCCGCCGCTTCGATCTTTCCTTTGTCTCGCGTCTGAAGTGTGGTTTGGATGTCTACCGGTGACCAGAAGTGAAGCTCCCCGCCGAATCGTTCGCTCAAGAAATCGATCCCGTGCAACTCGGGCTGATCGAATTGGCAGACATCGACGCCGATCTCTTGCCAGTCGGCGATTATATCTTTGACATAACCGCAGGAATGAATCCATACGCTCAGATTTCGGCTGTGGGCCGCGTCGCAGAGGTGTTTCCAACAGGGCTTGAAGATCGTTCGCCAGCAATCGGGGTGAATCAAGAGGCGGTCCTGCATGCCCCAGTCTTCACCGGCAAAAACGCCATCCACGCCGCACTCGGCGAGATGAGAGAGCTCAGTCTCCAAGTGTTTCGTCACTAGCCACAGAAGTTCCTTGACGTGTTCGGGGGATTCGACGATGTCGGCCAGGAAGTTATCGAAGCGCAGCATATAACGGGCGATATCGAACGGCCAGCCCATCAACCCCAGTACGAAATTGCCTTCACGGTGATGCTCGCGAGTCTCATGGCGCGCGCGCTCGAAAAGCTGGGGATCGTCGTTCTCGGGGAACTTGTATTGCGACAGGAGGCCCCAGTCGTCTTGCAGCACGCCACGATGGACTTCGCCTTTGGAGACCGACTCCAGCCGTCGCCACTCATTGCCCCACTCGTCGATCATCTCCCAATGGTCTCCCAGGTTTCTCCAGGGGCGCGTGCGGCTGTTTGGGCCGGGAGTGCGTCGTACATAACGAAGGTCGGACGGGAAACCTTCGGTCATGCCGTAGGGGATACGGGGAGGTCCGGCGAAGGCCAGACTGGCTAATACGATTTCGCGGCTGTTAATCCTTGGCATTGATCTTCACGTGACGTGGATTGTTGTACAGATTAGCAGTGGGTGGGGGCGGATACCAATGTTGGGATGAGGGGGGCGCGTTCTTGAATCACGGATGGCATGAAAAAGTCTGGATGGCGTCGAAAGTGGCGGAGGGATGACGTGCCCAGGTATCCGCCCAGGAAT